>NZ_JAPCIX010000020.1:0-80077 GCF_027707605.1 Aeromonas sp. QDB31
TCAGGCAAGGGGCAACAGTGGATCAAGGGATGATCGTCTCACTTTTTCCTGTCAATGCCATCTGGGTGAACAGTTACAAGGCCATGGCCAACCTGCTGGGTCATGAGCTGGCAGAGGCACGGCCGGACAAACTATCGGCCGGTCAGCTGGTGAGTTATATCCTCGGCTAGTCAAGCCAGTGCCGGATATGGATGGTGGTCATGCCTGATTAATCATTATTGTCCATGAGCCACCCGGGTGGGTGGCTCTAAAAATAAAGATCCACTCTCATCGGTTAATAAAGATGAGTGACAGGCTGCGCCCTGAATATACCGGCGAGACGACACCGACATAACGCAATAAAAGGGCGGCGAATGGCATTACCTTCGTTTCGTTTGCCCTGAATATGTAACATGAGAATATCTATTTAAATGAACAAGAACCAGAGTACCTCCTCGTCTGCCTATGTGCTCAATGGCACCTTTTTTATATGGGGAGTGATGACGGCACTGACTTCCGTCTCTGTGCCCTATGTAAAATCATATTATGAATTAAGCAATACGGGCTCCGGACTCATCACACTTATATTTTTCATGGCACCCTTCATTGCCTCCCTACCGATGGGGCTTATAATGATAAGCCATGGCTACAAGAAAGCATTAAAATATGCTTACGGGCTGGCCATGTTAGGCTCTGCGGTTATCATCATGGCGGTCAATATATACAGTTTCGCCATTTTGTGTGCCGGAGTGCTCTGCATCGCGCTGGCCGTGTCTGCCATGCAGGTGGTGGCCAACCCTTATCTCGCGAGCCTCGGAAGTGCCGAGTCGGTGCCGGGTAGGCTGAGTTTGGCCTCCTCCATCAACTCTCTGGGTACAGTAGTGGCACCCCTGTCGGCGGCCCTGTTGCTCGGCGGTTTCTATCAGCAATCCACCCAGGAGCAGGGCGGGGGGTTGAGCCTGCTCTACCTGATACTGCTGCTTTTTATCACGGGTCTGTTCCTGATGGCCAGTCTGGTGAAGATGCCTGATGTCAGGGATGTCGAAACCCGGGCACCGAGTCTTCACGCTGAGGGCCGCAAGCTCGCCAGGGATCCCTTCTTCGTGTTCAGCGTGTTGGCCATCTTCTGCTATGTCGGGGCTGAAGTCGCCATCGGCGTCAATGCGGTGGTCTATATGTCGGATCCCGCGTTGGGCCAGCTCTCCCTCAAGGAAGCGGCGTCGCTTATCGCGCTCTATTGGGCCGGCGCCATGCTGGGTCGCCTTGTTTATGGACTCTGGTCGCATCGGCTGAATATCAGCCGGCTGCTGATGATCTGTACCTCCAGTCCTATGGTACTGATCGCGCTGGCCATGTTATTTGGCAATCAGACCAGCGCTTATTTATTCCTGCTGATCGGGCTCACCAACTCCATCATTTATCCAGTGGTTTATTCGATGGTGATAAATAATATCGACAAACAACTGATACCCATGGCCTCGGCGATCTTGATCATGGCCGGGTTGGGGGGCGCGGTAATCCCCTTCGTGCAGGCCATGGTTTCCGATGCTGCAGGGCTGATATATGGTTTCACCATCCCCTTATTGAGTTATTTATATCTTTTTTATTATGCCGTGAGTCATCGTCGGCAGATGTGTTGAATGTTTTTCGGATTTTTAATTTTTTATTAGTGCTGTTCTTACCCTTGTTATTACCTCTGGAGTACCCGATGAAAATAATAAATATGAAACTTGCCGCCATTATTGCGACCTGCCTGAGCTCATCCTCCGTTTATGCGCTCAATTTCCACGGTTATCTACGTTCCGGTCTCGGCACCTCTGATAACGGTGACATGCAGATCATGAACAAGCAGCGGGTCGGTCGGCTCGGTAACGAGGCCGATACCTACGCAGAAATGAGCCTTGGCGATGAGGTCTACAACCAGGATGGCAAAACTTTCTCCTTTGACACCATGCTGACTATGTCTTCGGGTCAGGAGCGAGACTGGGAGGCGGTGAGTGAAGAGGACGCTGAATTCGCGCTGCGCCAGGCGAACGTCAAGGCCACGAACCTGTTTGGGCGAAACGAGACGTTCTGGGCCGGTAAACGTTACTACCAGATCCACGATGTACACCTGACCGACTTCGCCTACTGGGACATCTCCGGCGCTGGAGTTGGCGTCGAGCAGATAGACGCCGGCGTGGGCAAGCTGTCGCTAGCCATCATCCGCAACGATCCCTGGGATGAGCTGGACAGCAATGGCGATGGATCCGGGGAGGAGCATGTCAATGTCAACACCTTTGATATCCGCTATGCGGGCATTCCCCTGTGGCAGGATGCTGCGTTGGAGCTGGGGTACAACTTTGCTCATGTCAATCCATCCGATGAGCAAAAAAATGATCTGCAGGATGCGGCCGATGGCCAGATGCTGACGGCGCAGATCGTCTGGAATGTGATGGGAGGGGTGAACAAGACGGCCATCCAGTTCTTCGGGGATGGCCTGACCGGGCAGGCGACCAGCTATGGCAGCGGCAGCGGTAGCGGTCTGGATCTGAGCTCCGGTGGTGGCAATGGCTTCCGATTTATCAACCACGGTGCCATCAAGCTGGGTGGGGATTTCGAGCTGGGTCACCAGGTCGCCTATGCCCAGTCCAACGACTTCAGCGACTTTGACAACGCCAGCCGGCTCACCACCGACTACGACTCCCGCGAGGTATTCTCGACCGTGCTGCGCCCCTCCTACAACTGGGATCAGCATATGAAGACTTATCTGGAGGTGGGCTACTTCAAGGACAGTTGGACCGAGCGGGGTCACGGCAAGGAAGAGGAAGATGGCACCAAGTTCACCCTGGCTCAGGCCTGGGCACCCAAGCAAGACTGGTTTGCCCGCCCCGAGATCCGGGTCTTCGTGAGTTATCTGCAGCAGGACGATGCGTTCAGATCCGACGCCGACGGCGAGCCGCAAGACGATACCTGGACTGTGGGGGCGCAGGCTGAAGTGTGGTGGTAAGCACAAGTGTGATTCTTGAGCTGACTCGTCAATCGATGAGAGGGGGCAATGGTGCCCAATGCTGAATTGGGCGCCACACCTTGAATTTGAATAAGCCGCTATGTAGTGGTCATTCAGTTTCTGGTCTCACCTTGTTCGTTATGCAATGTCTTTTAATAGCTTTACACAGGAGTTTTCATGCAAGTTATGCGCTCTCTAACCAGCCACTGTTCTCTCAGCCACGAGGTGAATGGATTACCTCTACTCACTATTGATAATACCTTTGCCAAAGCCAAGGTCAGCTTGTTCGGCGCCCATTTATTGAGCTACCAGCGTCATGATGAACCAGCATCCATCTGGTTGAGTGATAAAGCCGTGCTGGATGGAACAAAGCCTATCCGGGGGGGAATTCCAGTTTGCTGGCCCTGGTTTGGCCAACCTCCTGTCCGAGTAGGTAGTGACAAGCCCCCTCACGGCTTCGCCCGAACCACCCTGTGGACACTGGATGGTGTTTGCGATTGTGATGATGGCACTTTTATACAGCTTTCGATGTGTGATAGTGGAGCCACCCACGCCCTCTGGCCTCATTCTTTCAAGCTGGAGTTAGAAGTGATGGTTGGTAAGGTGCTTTCACTAGTACTGACCACACGAAATACGAGTGATACACCGATCATCTATAATGCGGCTTTACATTCCTATTTGCGTATTAGTGCACCAGAAAATGTCAGTGTGACCGGCTTGGGTGAGTTTTACACCGGCATTTTGGTTCCCCAGGAGGCCCGACAACCGGGGGAACTGAGGCTATGTGAAGCCATAAATCGTATTTATCACCAACCCGAGGCAATGGTCACAGTCAGGGATGGCACACGCATCACCCGGGTAGTAAACAGCAATAACGACAGCGTGGTTGTATGGACGCCTTGGCAGGAAGGATCAATCGCCATGACTGACATGAGCAATAACGGTTATTGCACAATGCTTTGCGTAGAGACTGCTATTACGGGTAAAGCTGGTGTGACGATAGCTTCTGAAGCTGAGCACAGCTTTTCCACCACGATCATCTAGACCCATCTCCATGAATGGCCATGCTCGAACTGTCAACTCCCCCTTTGCTGCAAACATCTGAATCGAGGGTAGGATTCAGTACTTGGACATGCCAGTGCAGGCTTTCATCTCCAGTGTCGACCCAGCTGGTGGTCATGAGCCCATCCCCACCAACGCCGAGATCTTGTTTGTCATCCATGCTGCAGTAACCCTCAAACAAGGAAACACCAAGCATGGTTAAATAACGGCGCCTTGTTCATCCTGATAGACATTAAGGTCCAGCTCCGTCTGTCCCGGCAGATTGGTCTGGGCTGACTCTTGCGCTTTGCGGCGGGCGGCCTCGACCCGTGCCTTGCGGTTGCGGCACAGGCGCATCACCTCCTGCTGCTGGGCCGGGGTCATGGTGAGCCAGTTGAAGCGCTCTTCCCGACTGCGCAGGCACCCCTTGCAATATCCCTTGTTGTTCACTTCGCAGATCCCGACGCAGGGGCTCGTCAGGGGGAAGATTTCGAGCTGTTCCATCCACGCCCTCTCACATCTTGTCACCTTGTTATAACCCAGAAGATCCCCTTTGGAGAAATAGGGCGTCCGGGGGTGGATGGCGTTTGCTTTCCCCCGGCAAATTTGGCATCTTCCCCGCCGTGCAAGACGCTCGGTGTTATATGAGGACATATGAATAAACATGCGTACTGGCTGGCCGCCGCCGTGGTCGGGTTGGCCGGTTGTGCGGGCAACCCTGAACCGGTCAAGGTGCCCCAGAAGAAGGCGGGATCCGGATGTTTTCTGAACTGCGAGGTGCCGGAGAATCTGGGCAAGCAGTATCTGGATGGTGCCCTGCCAGGGGATCTGGTGCGGGTGGAGCGCGTCAACAGTCGCCAGCGTGCCGACTACAGCAAGTTCGGCCCCCAGAGTCGGCTGGTGCTGGAGCGCTCCGGCAAGATGACCCGTCGTTATGGTGAGCTCTATCGCCAGCTTTCCCGCTGGGTGGCCAATGGCGGTGATCCTGCCTACATCACCCAGTACGGTATCAGCCTGGCCCAGCTCGGCGGCGCCGATCGCATGGGCAACGTGCTCTTTACCGGCTACTACTCGCCGGTGCTGGAAGTGCGCCACCGCCCGGATGCCAAGTACAAGTACCCCATCTATGCCATGCCCAAGTGCGGTGGCCGTTGCCCGAGCCGTGCCGAGATCCACCAGGGAGCGCTGGCCAACCGGGGGCTGGAGCTGGGTTACAGCAAGTCTCTTATCGACAACTTCCTGATGGACGTGCAGGGTTCAGGCTTCGTGCACTACGGGGATGACGACCGGCTGCAATACCTGGGTTACAGCGGCAAGAACGGCCACGGCTACGTGAGTATCGGCCGGGTGCTGATCGACCGGGGAGAGGTGCCCAAGGAGCAGATGTCCATGAAGGCCATCAAGGAGTGGGCCAACAGCAAGCCGGAGGAAAGTGTCAAGGAGTTGGTAGAGCAGAACCCGTCTTATGTCTTCTTCGAGCGTCGCCCCACCAATGACGTGATTGGCGCCGCTGGCATTCCGTTGCTGCCGCTGGCGGCGGTGGCGGCCGACAAGACATTGCTGCCGATGGGCACTCCCATCCTGGCGGAGGTGCCGCTGCTGGACAAAGCCGGCAACTGGACCGGCAAACACCAGTTGCGGCTCTTGATCGCATTGGATGTGGGCGGCGCGGTGAAGAGAGGACACCTGGATCTCTACCACGGCATGGGGGAGAAGGCCGGTGTGGCCGCGGGTCACTACAAGCACTTTGGCCGGGTCTGGAAGCTGGGCCTGCACCACGGGCCGACCGCCGCCCCCTGGCTGTGATCCTTTGATGGTTCGGGCGTCTGCACAGGGCGCCCTTAAGAGAAGTTCAAGAAGCAAAAAAGCCGCCGGATTTGCTCCGGCGGCTTTTTATTGGCTGTGATTTGCCAGCCCGTAGTGGCGTCAACCCTTCTGGATGTCCAGCCGGATGGCACCCACCGGCTGGCAGCAGCAGGGCAGGCATTCCCCCTGGGAGACAAACGCCAGCGGCACGGCGGCGTAGTGCACCGAGCCTGCCAGCAAGGGCGTGCGGCAAGCGCCGCAATAGCCGCTGCGGCACTGGAACTCCACGTGATGACCGTGGCGCTCCAGAGTCTCCAGCACGCTCTCGCCGGGATGGGCGTGCAGCACGCCATCCTGGGTATGCACCCGTGGCGAGCCTGCTTCGCTCTGCGCGGGGACCGCGTGCGGGGCAGGGGTCAGCGTGCCGGTGGCGTCACTCACAGCTCGAAGTCACCCAGGTCGTCTGCGTGCACTTCGCTGTCGATCTGGCCGACCAGATAGGAGCTCACCTCCACTTCCTGGGGCGCCACCTGCACGTTGTCGGAGGACAGCCAGGTGTTGATCCAGGGAATAGGGTTTTGCTTGGCACCAATGAAGGCGGGTTGCAGGCCGACCGCGCTCATGCGCAGGTTGGTGATGTACTCCACGTACTGGCAGAGGATGTCCTTGTTCAGGCCGATCATGGAGCCATCCTGGAACAGGTACTCGGCCCACTCTTTCTCCTGCTCGGCTGCTTCCTTGAAGATGTCGAAGCAGGCTTGCTCGCACTCGGCGGCAATCTCGGCCATCTCGGGATCGTCCAGGCCATTGCGCATCAGGTTCAGCATGTGCTGGGTGCCGGTCAGGTGAAGGGCTTCATCGCGGGCGATCATCTTGATGATCTTGGCGTTGCCTTCCATCAGTTCGCGCTCGGCGAAGGCAAACGAACAGGCGAAGCTGACGTAGAAGCGGATCGCCTCCAGGGCATTGACGCTCATCAGGCACAGATAGAGTTTCTTCTTCAGCTCGCGCAGGCTGATGGAGACCTCGCGGCCCGCCACGCGGTGGGTACCTTCACCGTGCAGGTGGTAGAGCGCGGTCGCCTCGATCAGATCGTCGTAGAAGTGGCTGATGGAGCCGGCACGCTTGAGGATCTGCTCGTTGGTCACGATGTCGTCGAACACCTGGCCCGGGTTGTTGACGATGTTGCGGATGATGTGGGTGTAGGAGCGAGAGTGGATGGTCTCGGAGAAGGCCCAGGTCTCGATCCAGGTCTCCAGCTCCGGGATGGAGACCAGTGGCAGCAGCGCCACGTTCGGGCTGCGACCCTGGATGGAATCCAGCAGGGTCTGGTACTTCAGGTTGGAGATGAAGATGTGCTGCTCGTGGGGTGGCAGGGCCTGATAGTCGATGCGATCGTGGGACACATCCACCTCTTCCGGACGCCAGAAGAAGGAGAGTTGCTTCTCGATCAGCCGCTCGAAGATGTCGTGCTTTTGCTGATCATAACGGGCCACGTTGACCGACTGGCCGAAGAACATCGGCTCCTTGAGCTGGTCGTTTTGGGTCTGGCAGAACGTTGAATAAGCCATGGTGATTTGAATGTCTTGAATGAGAGGAGACAGGAGGGCGGGAGCTTCATGCTCCCGCCCGGTTCATCAGATCGTGCAGCGACTTATATTTTACAAGCCCCGCCAGCGCAACCGTCGTCTTGCAGATCGGTCTGGGCATCGTCCGCACCATCACGGGTGTTGTGATAGTAGAGGGTCTTGAGGCCGTATTTGTAGGCGGTCAGCAAGTCCTTGAGCAGCTGCTTCATCGGGACCTTGTTACCTTCGAAACGGGCCGGATCGTAGTTGGTGTTGGCGGAGATCGCCTGATCCACAAACTTCTGCATGATGCCGACCAGCTGCAGGTAGCCATCGACGCTCGGCTGTTTCCACAGCAGTTCGTACTGATCCTTCAGGCGGTGATACTCGGGCACCACCTGCTTGAGGATGCCGTCCTTGGAAGCCTTGACCGACACCAGGCCGCGCGGCGGCTCGATGCCGTTGGTAGCGTTGGAGATCTGGCTGGAGGTCTCGCTCGGCATCAGGGCGGTCAGGGTGGAGTTGCGCAGACCCACGGTCTTTATCTCTTCACGCAGGCTTTCCCAGTCCAGATGCAGCGGCTCGTTGCACAGCACATCGAGATCCTTTTTATAGGTATCGATGGGCAGTATCCCCTGGGCGTAGGTGGTCTCGTTGAAGGCCGGGCAGGGGCCGAACTCGCGGGCCAGCTGCACGGAGGCCTTCAGCAGATAGTACTGGATCGCCTCGAAGGTACGGTGCGTCAGCGCCAGACCGGAACCGTCGGAGTAGCGGGCACCGTTCTTGGCCAGGTAGTAGGCGTAGTTGATGACGCCGATCCCCAGGGTGCGGCGGTTCATGCTGCCCTTCATCGCAGCCTTGAGCGGGTAGTCCTGATAGTCGAGCAGGGCATCCAGGGCGCGCACGGCGAGATCCGCCATCTCTTCCAGGTCTTCCAGCTTCTCGATGGCGCCGAGGTTGAAGGCAGACAGGGTGCACAGGGCGATCTCGCCCTCTTCGTCATCCACGTTGTTGAGCGGCTTGGTGGGCAGCGCAATCTCGAGGCAGAGGTTGGACTGACGCACCGGCGCCACGCTCGGATCGAACGGGCTGTGGGTGTTGCAGTGATCCACGTTCTGGATGTAGATGCGACCGGTGCCGGCGCGCTCTTGCATCATCAGGGAGAAGAGATCCACCGCCTTGAGGGTCTTCTTGCGAATGCTCGGATTCTGCTCGTATTTGACGTAGAGCTGCTCGAACTTGTCCTGATCCGCGAAGAAGGCGTCGTACAGACCCGGGGCATCGGACGGGGAGAACAGTGTGATGTCGCCGCCCTTGATGAGGCGCTGGTACATCAGCTTGTTGATCTGCACGCCGTAGTCCATGTGACGGACCCGGTTCTCTTCCACGCCGCGGTTGTTCTTCAGTACCAGCAGGCTTTCCACCTCGGTGTGCCACAGCGGGTAGAACAGGGTGGCGGCACCGCCGCGCACGCCGCCCTGTGAGCAGCACTTCACGGCAGTCTGGAAGTATTTGTAGAAGGGGATGCAGCCGGTGTGGAAGGCTTCGCCGCCACGGATGGGGCTGCCGAGACCCCGGATGCGACCGGCGTTGATGCCGATGCCGGCACGCTGGGAGACGTAACGGACGATGGCGCTGGCGGTGGCATTGATGGAGTCCAGGCTGTCATCGCACTCGATCAGCACGCAGGAGCTGAACTGACGGGTCGGGGTGCGCACGCCGCTCATGATGGGGGTAGGCAGCGAGATCTTGAAGGTCGAGACCGCATCGTAGAAGCGCTTGATGTAGTCCAGACGGGTATCTTTCGGATACTTGGAGAAGAGGCAGGCCGCCACCAGGATGTAGAGGAACTGCGGGCTCTCGTAAATTTCGCCGGTGACCCGGTTCTGCACCAGGTACTTGCCTTCCAGCTGCTTGACCGCTGCGTAGGAGAAGTCCATGTCACGCCAGTGATCCAGGTAGCCGTTAAGCTCCTCGAATTCGGCCTGGGTATAGTCGGTCAGCAGGTGCTTGTCGTACTTGCCCATGTCGACCAGACGGGCGACGTGCTGGTAGAGGTGGGGCGGCTCGAACTGGCCGTACGCCTTCTTGCGCAGGTGGAAGATGGCCAGACGGGCGGCCATGTACTGGTAATCCGGGCTCTGTTCGGAGATCAGGTCAGCAGCGGCCTTGATGACGGTTTCGTGGATGTCGGCGGTACGGATACCGTCATAGAACTGGATGTGGGACTTGAGCTCCACCTGGGAGACCGACACGTTGTCGAGCTTCTCGGCGGCCCAGTCGAGCACACGGTGAATTTTATCCAGATCGATGGGTTCTTTGTGGCCGTTACGCTTCGTCACAAACAAGTTCATTGGCTGATGACCTTTAGTTGATTCCCGAAAAACCATGGCGCCACGCATCCAGGGCGCCATTCTCGATGGTGGCCTGGGGGCGAAGTGCGCCATGAATCACAAGATATAGTGTTATTTTAAATTCGAACTACAAGATAGTGAGGTCGACACCGTATTGCAATCTGTGGATAACGCATTAGCTGTGGATAAATTGTGGGTGTTCGGGCCCGAGTTAGTGACTGCTCACAGTGAGTGGGTTTTCATCCGTCCGATCCGGCAAATGCAAGTCTGATGATCGAACATGGAAAATTTAAATAACTTTTTTTGCTTGCGAAAGGAGGGGGTTTTTACTAGCAAATTCAGCCTGGTTATCCCTTGTGCAGCCTGGGTCAAAAGCTGTCCGATCCCCGTTGGCACACGGTTGTCACCACCTCGAAAAAGGGGGCACATCAGCGCCCTCTGTCATGACCATAGCGTGGCTCCAGGAGTGAGCGTCGTGCTCATCTGGCCACCCCATGGCGTTAAAGTTGCCCCGATGATCCACCTATGCCGTGCCGTGTTCAGGTCAGCTCGTAGCGCAGCCAGTGGTGCAACGCCTGCACGGTGTCAAACTGCAGATCTGCGCCCCAGTCGGCGGGATCCTCGTCATCGCTCAGATAGCCCCAGCCCGCAACCGCAGTGCGCATGCCGGCGTTGCGTCCCGCCTCGATGTCACGCACATGATCCCCCACGTAGAGGCAATGGGTGGCGTCGACGCCCAGTTGCTCGCAGGCAAAGTACATGGGGGCAGGGTCTGGCTTGCGCACCGGCAGGGTATCGGCACTGACGGTGACGCCGCAGCTGGCAAGCTCGGGCAGGGCGGCCAGCAGCGGCTTCGTGAGAAAGCCCGGCTTGTTGGTGACGATGCCCCAGGGCAGTTGCTTCTCATCGAGCCATTCGATGAGATCCAGCATCCCCTCATAGGGGCGGGTGCCGACACAGAGGTTGGCCGCGTAATGGTCGAGCAGGGCGGTGCGCAGGCGCGTGGCGCCCAACTCTTCCAGCAGATCCTCCCCCAGGCCCGCCTTGAGCAACCCGAGCGCCCCGTGGGAGGTGGTCTGGCGGATGATGGCTTCGGGCAGGGGGGCAAAGCCTTCGCTCACCAGCACATGGTTGACGGCGGCGCCGAGATCAGGGGCCGTGTCGAGCAGGGTGCCATCCAGATCGAACAACACGCAGCGCAGGGGGGCCTTGTCGTTGCTCATCAGCCTTGCTCCGGGCGCGCGAACGCCACCATGTAGTTGACGTCGACGTTCTTGCCGAGTTTGAAGCTGTTGGAGAGCGGCGCGTAGTGAACGCCGCTCATGTCCCGTACCAGCAGGCCTGCGGCTTCCCCCATGCGACACAGCTCGGCAGGGGTGATGAACTTTTTGTGGTCGTGGGTACCCTTGGGCACCATTTTGAGCAGGTACTCGGCCCCCAGGATCATCATCAGGTAGGCTTTCGGGTTGCGATTGATGGTAGATACGAACACCTTGCCCCCCGGTCGCACCAGGGTGGCGATGGCGCGCAGTACCGAGGCGGGATCCGGCACGTGTTCCAGCATCTCCATGCAGGTGACCACGTCATACTGGCCCGGGGCCTCGGCGGCATGAGCTTCGGCGGTCATCTGGCGATATTCGAGCTCCACACCCTGCTCCAGGGCATGAAGGCGGGCAACCCCTAGGGGCTCTTTGCCCATGTCGATGCCGGTCACGCAAGCCCCCCGGCGGGCCATGCTCTCGGAGAGGATGCCGCCGCCGCAGCCGATGTCGAGCACGCGTTTGCCAAACAGGCCGCCGCTCTTGTCGGTGATCCAGTCAAGGCGCACCGGGTTTATCTGATGCAGGGGTTTGAACTCGCCCTCCATGTCCCACCAGCGGGAGGCGATGGCTTCAAATTTGGCGATTTCTGTCAGATCGACATTGGCATCACTATTCATTTTTCGATGATCCTGTGGCAGGGCGCGCAGCGGGCAGGGCGCGCGCAATCTATTGTCCTGGCGGGCATTATAACGGACGGACTTGGTCACACCAGCCCGACGTGTTACCCGGATTTGTGGCTTAAGGTATTTGGCTCAGTGTGTTACCATGTCGCGCTGTTTAAGCCAAAGAACAACTAATTAGGGATTAAGGCTTTCTATGAGCGATCTGGCCAGAGAGATCACGCCGGTCAACATCGAAGAAGAGCTCAAGAGTTCCTATCTGGATTACGCCATGAGCGTGATCGTAGGACGAGCTCTGCCGGATGTGCGTGATGGCTTGAAACCGGTTCACCGCCGCGTTCTGTTTGCTATGAACGAGTTGGGGAACGACTGGAACAAGCCCTACAAGAAATCGGCCCGTGTGGTCGGTGACGTAATCGGTAAATATCACCCGCATGGCGACATCGCCGTGTATGACACCATTGTCCGGATGGCGCAGGATTTCTCCATGCGTTACATGCTGGTCGATGGTCAGGGCAACTTCGGTTCGGTCGATGGCGACAACGCCGCGGCCATGCGTTACACCGAAGTGCGGATGGCGCGCATCTCCCACGAGTTGCTGGCCGATCTGGACAAAGAGACCGTGGACTGGGTGCCGAACTACGACGGCACCGAGATGATCCCGGCTGTCATGCCCACCAAGGTACCCACCCTGTTGATCAACGGCTCCTCCGGTATCGCGGTGGGCATGGCGACCAACATTCCTCCTCACAACCTCACCGAGATAGTCAACGGCTGTCTGGCGTTGATCGAGAATGGCGCCCTCACCATTGACGAGCTGATGACCTATGTCACCGGCCCGGATTTCCCCACCGGCGGCATCATCAATGGGCGCTCCGGCATCGTGCAGGCCTACCGGACCGGTCGCGGCTCCGTCTATGTGCGGGCCAAGGCCGAGGTGGAAGTGGACGAGAAGACGAGTCGCGAGACCATCATCGTTCACGAGATCCCCTATCAGGTGAACAAGGCACGGCTTATCGAGAAGATCGCCGAGCTGGTCAAAGAGAAGAAGGTCGAGGGCATCAGTGCCCTGCGCGATGAGTCTGATAAAGACGGCATGCGCATCGTTATCGAGATCAAGCGCGGCGAGTCCGGCGAGATTGTGCTGAACAATCTCTACAAGCACACCCAGATGCAGACCACGTTCGGCATCAACATGGTGGCGCTCGATAACAACCAGCCCAAGGTGATGAACCTCAAAGAGATCCTGGATGCCTTCCTGCTGCACCGCCGTGAGGTGGTGACCCGCAGGACTGTGTTCGAGCTACGCAAGGCGCGGGATCGGGCGCACATCCTGGAAGGTCTGGCGGTGGCCCTGGCCAACATAGACCCCATCATCGAGCTCATTCGCCACAGTGCGACCCCGGCGGATGCGAAAGCTGGCCTGGTTGCCAAGGGCTGGGAACTCGGCAACGTGGCCGCCATGCTGGAAAAAGCGGGCGACGACGCGGCACGGCCGGAGTGGCTGGAGCCGGAGTTCGGGATCCGTGAAGGGCAGTACTTCCTGACCGAGATCCAGGCCCAGGCCATCCTTGACCTGCGTCTGCACAAGCTGACCGGCCTCGAGCACGAGAAGATCCTGGAAGAGTACCAGTCTCTTCTGGATCTCATTGCCGAGCTGCTGTTCATCCTGGCAAGCCCGGAACGGCTGATGGAAGTGATCCGCGATGAACTGCTGGCCGTGCGCGAGCAGTATGGCGACGAGCGTCGCACCGAGATCAGCATGTCCAGTGCCGAGATCAACATCGAAGATCTGATCACCCCGGAAGACGTGGTAGTCACCCTGTCTCACCAGGGCTATGTGAAGTATCAGCCGCTCTCCGACTACGAGGCCCAGCGCCGCGGTGGTCGTGGCAAGTCGGCCACCCGGATCAAGGAAGAGGACTTTGTGGAGCGTCTGCTGGTGGCCAACACCCACGACACCATTCTGTGCTTCTCCACCCGTGGCAAGGTCTACTGGCTCAAGGTCTATCAGCTGCCGGAAGCGTCCCGTGGCGCCCGTGGTCGTCCCATCATCAACCTGCTGCCGCTGGAAGAGGGTGAGCGCATCACCGCCATCCTGCCGGTGAAGGAATATGATGCCGAGAAGTACGTCTTCTTCGCTACCGCCAACGGTACCGTGAAGAAGACCAGCCTGTCCGACTTCAGCCGTCCGCTCTCCTCCGGTATTCGTGCCATCAACCTCAAAGAGGGTGATGAGCTGATCGGGGTGGACATCACCGACGGCAGCAACGAGATCATGCTCTTCTCCGATGCGGGCAAGGTGGTTCGCTTCAATGAAGGTAGCGGCCGCGCCGATGCAGCCGATGTGGATGCCAGCGATGACGTCGAGACCGACGACGACGCCGGCAACGACGAGGATGGCAGCGACAACGGCGAAAGCACTGAAGGCACCGAGAGCAAGGGTACCTTCAAGGGCGTGCGTCCCATGGGTCGTACCGCCGCCGGTGTGCGCGGCATCAAGCTGGGTGCCGGTGACAAGGTGGTCTCCCTCATCGTGCCGCGCGGGGTCGGTGCCATCCTCACCGCCACCGAGAACGGTTACGGCAAGCGTACCGCACTGGACGAGTACCCGACCAAGAGCCGTGGTACCCAGGGCGTTCGCTCCATCAAGGTGGACGAGCGCAACGGCAAGGTGATCGATGCGATCCAGGTCGAGGATACCGACCAGATCATGCTGATCACCAACGGCGGCACCCTGGTGCGAACCCGTGTTGCCGAGGTGAGCGTCATTGGCCGTAACACCGGCGGTGTCCGTCTGATCCGTACCGGTGAAGACGAGACAGTCGTCGGCCTGCAGCGCATCGCCGAGAGCGACGAGGAAGAGAACGACGCCCTGGTCACCGAGGGCATCGCCATCGACGCCGGTGCTGCCGACGACGCAGGCTCCAGCGAAGAGGGTGTGGCTGACGACGAATAATCGTTACCTGCCTTGATAAAAAAGAGCGGCCCCCGGGTCGCTCTTTTTGTTTTTCCTGCCTTGATGTCGTCCCTCCGCGCTGGACTACCCGATACTGCCGACGTTCATCTCCTGTGCTAGCGCCGGATTTTCCCGATACGGGCTCTCTTGCTCATCCAATCCTTCATCCCGACGTCATCTGGTTGTCATCCCGGGGGGACAGACTGCGGCTGTTCAGGTGGGACAAGGGCACGATCATGTCCGAGCCCGGCGTTGGCAATATCATCCAGAAGGAGCAGGGTATGACCAGTTGGATCATGTGGGAAATCTGGTGGAGCCGGATGTGGGGAGAGGATACCAGGGCAATGTCACATGACGAGCAGGAGGAGGTGGCTTATGAGCCCTCGCGCCTGCCGGCGGAGCTGATCGCACAGGGCAAGCCGGTGCGCCCTCATCCGCCAAGGCCCAGGGGCTGAGCTGCGATAACCGCAGTCATCAGAACAGGCGCAGCTGCTCGTTGGGGCGAATGAAGGCAGAGGTGTTGAGCGCGATATGGTGCTTGCCCAGTTGTAGCCGCTTGCTGATGAGCCGAAAGCGCTGGGCGAGCAAGTCGGCGAATTGCCCCTCTCCGCGCATACGAGTCCCGAAGGCGGGGCTGTTGAGCGCCCCCCCTCTGCTTGCCCGCAACTGGTTCAGGATGGCCTCCTTCTGGCCGGGGTAGTGCTCTTCCAGCCAGTCGCAAAATAGGGTGGTCAGCTCGTGGGGCAGTCTCAGCAGGATATAGTCGGCGCAGCCGGCGCCTGCCTCCACGGCGCCCTTGATGATCTGCTCCAGCTCGGGCTCGTTGAGCCGCGGGATCATGGGGGCCGCCAGCACTCCCACAGGTATCCCGGCCTGTGCCAGCTTCTCGATGACCTTGAGCCGACCCGCTCCCGTGCTGGCGCGGGGTTCCAGCTGTCGCCTCAGTGTCTCGTTCAGGGTGGTGACCGACACCATCACCTGGCAGAGCCCCTCCCGGGCCAGCTCGGCCAGCAGATCGAGATCGCGCAATATCATGGCGCTCTTGGTGATGATCCCCACCGGATGGCGATGAGCCAGCATCACCTCCAGCAGCTCGCGGGTGAGGCGATAGTGGTGCTCTATGGGTTGGTAGGGATCGGTATTGGCCCCGAGCACTATGGTCTGCGGCTGATAGGTTGGTTTGGCAAACTCCCGGCGCAGCAGCGCGGCGGCGTTCACCTTGGCAAACAGCCGGGTCTCGAAATCCAGGCCGGGGGAGAGCTCCAGATAGGCGTGGCTGGGTCTGGCGTAGCAGTAGATGCAGCCATGTTCGCACCCTTGATAGGGGTTGATGGAGCGGCCGAAGGGGACGTCCGGTGAGAGATTGTGGCTGATGATGCTCTTGGCCTGGATCTCCCGCACCTCGGTTCGGGGTTGGGACGCACGAAATGCCGCCTCCCATTCCACGGCCTGCCAGCCATCGTCGACGACATCGATCTGCGGGCCGCTGAAACGGTGCTCGATATTGTGGGTGCTGCCTCGTCCTGCCATCTCGTCACACCGGATACTGTTTATACATACAGTTATTTTGCTCGGGATAGTGCCAAACATCAAGTCCGGCCACTCTTCCCTTATTTCACTCGGTCAAAGAACGGGATCTCCTGCTTGATCTGTCGCTACATTTCGTTTACATAGACAAAATGCGAACTGGATCACGGAAATCATCATGAGCCCCACCACTTACCGCTGGCTGTTTATCGCCGTCATTGCCCTGGTCGCCTGGCGTCAGCTCCCGCTCTCCACCGAGCAGGAGCTGGCGGCGGCCAACCGCGCCTGGCGGGTGGGTCACTTCGAGCAGGCGACCGGTATCTGGCAGCCGCTGGCCGAGCAGGGCCAGCCCAGGGCGCAGGCCCTGATGGGATGGAGCCATGAGCTGGGGCAGGGGAGCGAACAGGATCTGGTGCAGGCCATCCGCCTCTATCGCCAGTCCGCCGAGGCGGGGGATGCGTTTGGCCAGTACCGGCTGGCGGAGCTCTATCTGCGCGGGGTAGGGGTGCCACGGGATCTGCGTATCGCCTTTCACTGGATGGAGCGGGCGGCCCGCAACGGGGACGTGCCCGCCATGCTCAAGGTGGGGGTGCTCCATCTGATGGGGGCCAACGGTCGGGTCGACATGGCCGAGGCCAAGCAGTGGCTCTATCAGGCCTCGCAAAAGGGCAACAAGCTGGCGTTGACGGTATTGCAGGAGCTGGCGCTGGCCGAGGAGGGTCGCAGCGCCTTCGATTTCAATGGCCAGTCACTGCTGGGGGAGGGTTAGCCCCTCAGCGGCTGGCGGTGATCTTGCCCGGTGTCACGTCGGTGACATAGAGGGTACTGCGATCGGCGCTGTGCACTATGCTGCATACCTCGCGCTTGCTGCCATCGCTCAGGATCACCAGCTCCCCGAGATGGACGGGGCAGTGTGTCGTCAACAGGTGATCCGGGTGGATAATCTTCTCCGCATGCTCCGGAAACGAAATGTCATAGGTGTACATCATGTTCTCCTTGTTCAGGCAGACGCCTCACTGGAACCCTAGCACACAGGGGGCGAGGTGGGACCCACATCGCATGTGCATCGTTCCGGTGCCTCTGTTGACGCCTTTCCTCGCTTCCACTTTCCATGGTATACAAAATCGGCAAGGCAACTTGTCTGAGTCGTGACGTCTGATACAATCCTCCGCTGTACCTGTCCATTGATGGCCTTGCACACCCAAGAGGGTGTGTACCACTTCTGCGTACCAACCGTATTGTGAACGGTGAAACTCGGGAGTGAACTGCTTGAAATGAAAGGTTTTCTCCAACCTGCATGTGCCCTTTGGTAGGGGGCACCACTGTATAAGGAAACACCGAATGCCAATCATTACTCTGCCTGACGGCAGCCAACGTCAATTTCCCCACGCCGTTTCCGTCATGGACGTCGCCGCTGACATAGGTCCGGGCCTCGCCAAGGCGTGCATTGCCGGCCGTGTGAACGGTGAACTGGTGGATGCTTGCGAGCTGATCGAAGCCGATGCCTCCCTGGCCATCATCACCGCCAAAGACGAAGATGGTCTGGACATCCTGCGCCACTCCTGTGCTCACCTGTTGGGTCATGCCATCAAGCAACTCTGGCCCCAGACCAAGATGGCCATCGGTCCTGTCATCGACAACGGTTTCTACTACGACGTTGATCTCGACCGCACCCTGACCGATGAAGATCTGGCTGCTCTGGAAGAGCGCATGCTGGCGCTGGCCGCCAAGGATTACGACGTCGTCAAGAAGAAGGTCTCCTGGCAGGAGGCGCGCGATGTGTTCGAGGCCCGCGGCGAGACCTACAAGGTCGAGATCCTGGATCAGAACATCGCCCGTGATGACCAGCCCGGTCTGTATCATCACGAAGAGTACGTCGACATGTGCCGCGGCCCTCACGTGCCGAACATGCGTCACTGCCACCACTTCAAGCTGCAGAAGATGTCCGGTGCTTACTGGCGCGGTGACTCCAACAACAAGATGCTGCAGCGCATCTACGGTACCGCCTGGGCCGACAAGAAGCAGCTCAAGGCCTACCTGCAGCGTCTCGAGGAGGCCGCCAAGCGCGACCACCGCAAGATTGGCAAGCAGCTCGACCTGTACCACATGCAGGAAGAAGCCCCCGGCATGGTGTTCTGGCACAACGATGGCTGGACCATCTTCCGCGAGCTGGAAACTTTCATCCGCGGCAAGCTCAAGGAGTACGATTATCAGGAGGTGAAAGGCCCCTTCATGATGGATCGCGTGTTGTGGGAGCGTTCCGGTCACTGGGAAAAATATGCCCAGGCCATGTTCACCACCCAGTCCGAGAATCGCGAGTACGCCATCAAGCCGATGAACTGCCCGGGTCACGTGCAGATCTTCAACCAGGGCCTGAAGTCCTACCGGGACCTGCCCCTGCGCATGGCCGAGTTCGGCTCCTGCCACCGCAACGAGCCCTCAGGCTCCCTGCACGGTCTGATGCGGGTGCGTGGCTTTACCCAGGATGACGCGCACATCTTCTGTACCGAAGATCAGATCATGGAAGAGGTGTCGGCCTGCATTCGCATGGTCTATGACGTCTACGGCACCTTTGGCTTCGAAAACATCGTGGTCAAGCTCTCCACTCGTCCCGAACAGCGCATCGGTTCCGATGAAGCCTGGGATCGCGCGGAAGCCGCCCTGGCGGAAGCCCTGGTGCTCAACGGCCTGAAGTACGATCTGCAGCCGGGGGAGGGGGCTTTCTACGGTCCCAAGATCGAATTCACCCTGCACGATTGTCTTGATCGTGCCTGGCAGTGTGGTACCGTGCAGCTCGATTTTGCCTTGCCGGGCCGTCTTGGCGCCACTTATGTGGGCGAAGACAACGAACGTCACGTACCCGTGATGATCCACCGGGCCATCCTCGGGTCTCTTGAGCGTTTCATCGGTATCCTGACCGAAGAATACGCTGGACTGTTCCCGACCTGGCTGGCACCGACTCAGGCCGTGGTCATGAATATCACGGATAATCAGGCCGATTATGCGGTGAAAGTTGCCAAGGCATTGAATGATGCGGGCCTTCGCGCAAAAGCGGACTTGAGAAATGAGAAGATTGGCTTTAAAATCCGCGAGCATACTTTGAAGCGAGTGCCTTTCATGCTGGTCTGCGGCGATAAAGAAGTAGAAGCCGGCAAGATTGCAGTACGGACTCGTAAAGGGGCTGACCTGGGTTCTTATCCTGTTGAAGAGCTGATAGCTCTGTTAACCCAGGAAGTTCAGACCCGCGGACAAAAGAAAGTGGAGGAATAAGCTATAAAAGGCGGAAAAAAACTGGGCAAGCAACCGCAAGCCCGCGCTCACCGGATCAATGAAGAGATCCGTCTGAAAGAAGTTCGTCTGACTGGTTTGGACGGTGAGGCCATTGGCATCACCACCATCCAGGATGCCCTGAACTTGGCCCTTGAAGCCGGAGTGGATCTGGTCGAGATCAGTCCTAACGCTGAGCCGCCCGTTTGCCGAATCATGGATTACGGCAAATTCCTCTACGAAAAGAGCAAGACCACCAAAGAACAGAAGAAAAAGCAGAAAGTCGTCCAGGTGAAGGAAATCAAATTCCGTCCTGGCACTGACGAAGGCGACTATCAGGTAAAACTACGCAACCTGGTTCGCTTTCTGGAAGACGGGGACAAGGCGAAGGTCACCCTGCGCTTCCGTGGTCGTGAAATGGCCCACCAGGATCTTGGTATCAAGGTTCTGGAGCGAGTCAAGAACGATCTGGAAGAGTTGGCCGTAGTCGAGTCGTTCCCGAAAGTCGAAGGCCGTCAAGCTGTGATGGTCCTCGCACCCAAGAAGAAATCTTAAGGCCCACAAGAAATTGACTCATGGGTTCGCCCCATGAGTCGGTTCGCCTTGCGATTTTGTTGTCACTCACAATGCGGAGTATGAAATGCCGAAGATGAAAACCAACCGAGGTGCTGCAAAGCGCTTCAAGAAGACTGGCTCAGGTCGCTTCAAGTGCAAGCACAACCACCTGCGTCACATCCTGACCAAGAAGAGCAGTAAGCGTAAGCGTAAGCTGGGGCCGAAGTTCATGGTTTCTGCTGCCGACCACAAACGTGTTGTCGCTTGTCTGCCGTACGCATAAGGGGGATGTGAAAAATGCCAAGAGTTAAACGTGGTGTGACTGCTCGCGCTCGTCACAAGAAAGTAATGAAAGCCGCCAAGGGTTACTACGGCGCCCGTTCCCGTGTCTACCGCGTAGCGGTACAAGCGGTAACCAAAGCTGGTCAGTATGCCTACCGTGACCGTCGCCAGAAGAAGCGTCAGTTCCGTCAGCTGTGGATTGCGCGTATCAACGCTGCAGCCCGTCAGAACGGTCTGTCCTACAGCCGTCTGATCGACGGTCTGAAGAAGGCTTCTATCGAGATCGATCGCAAGATCCTGTCCGATATCGCCGTTCACGACAAGCTGGCTTTCACCGCCCTGGTTGAAAAGGCCAAAGCAGCTCTGGTTTAATCCGGTTCTGTTATGAAAGATAAAAGGAGGCTCAGGCCTCCTTTTTTGTTGCCTGTTTTTTGTTTTCAGAGTGTTGCGCCGTATAGCGTCATCCGTCTTGGTGGCTGATGCGAAAATGTCTGATATGCCAACAAACCAAGTTCGAACATCAGAAATTGAAGCGGGCGGGGGAGAGCTTGAGACTCGCTTGATATAACAAAATGATTTATAGGGAGAAAAGCCCGCCATAACTATGGTCAGCCAAGGGGCTTTTTTTGTATTATTCCCCTCTTGACCTTATTTAGCCTAAAGGCTCCTGTATCGGGAGTGGTGACGAGGAAGACATGCAACAGCTTGAAGAAGTAGTCGGCCAGGCCAAGGCCGAAATTGAGGGCGTAAGCGACATCGCCGCCCTCGACGAAATCCGGGTCAAATATCTGGGTAAAAAGGGCTTTTTTACCGAGCAGATGAAGGGCCTCGGCGCCCTTTCGCCTGAGGAGCGTCCCGCCGCAGGCGCCGTGATCAACCAGGCCAAGCAGCTGGTTCAGGATGCCCTGAACGCGCGTCGTGAAGCCCTCGAAGTTGCCGTGCTGAACCAGAAGCTGGCCGCCGAGACCATCGACATCAGCCTGCCGGGTCGCCGCATCGAGAACGGTGGCCTGCACCCGGTGACCCGCACCATTGAACGCATCGAGCGCCTGTTTGGCGAGATGGGTTTCAAGGTAGAGCGCGGTCCCGAGATTGAAGATGGCTTCCACAACTTCGATGCGCTGAACATTCCGGCTCATCACCCGGCGCGTACCGATCACGATACCTTCTACTTCAATCCCGATCTGATGCTGCGTACCCACACCTCAGGTGTGCAGATCCGCACCATGCAGCAGCAACAGCCGCCAATTCGCATCATTGCGCCGGGCCGCGTCTATCGTAACGACTACGACATGACCCACACCCCGATGTTCCATCAGGTCGAAGGTCTGCTGGTGGACGAGCATGCCAGCTTTACCGAGCTGAAGGGCATACTGCACGACTTCCTGCGCAACTACTTCGAGGAAGACTTGACCATTCGCTTCCGTCCTTCCTACTTCCCGTTCACCGAGCCGAGCGCCGAAGTGGATGTCATGGGCAAGAACGGAAAGTGGCTGGAAGTGCTGGGCTGCGGCATGGTGCACCCGAACGTGCTGCGTTCGGTCGGCATAGATCCGGAAAAATACTCCGGTTTTGCTTTCGGCATGGGCGTTGAGCGCCTGACCATGCTGCGCTACGGGGTCAATGACCTGCGTGCCTTCTTCGAAAACGATCTGCGCTTCCTCAAGCAGTTCAAGTAAGGGCGAGAGAACATGAAATTCAGTAAATCCTGGGTGATGGAGTGGGTCCGCACCGAGTTGAGTGACAACGCACTGGCCGAACAGATCACCATGGCCGGCCTGGAAGTGGACGCCGTGGAAGCGGTGGCCGGCCAGTTCAACAATGTGGTGGTGGGTGAAGTGGTCGAGTGTGCCCAGCATCCGGACGCCGACAAGCTGCGGGTGACCAAGGTCAACGTGGGCGAGGCCGAGCTGCTGGACATAGTCTGCGGCGCGCCGAACTGCCGCACCGGCCTGAAGGTCTGCGTGGCCAAGGTCGGGGCGACCCTGCCGGGTGATTTCACCATCAAGAAGGCCAAGCTGCGTGGCCAGCCGTCTCACGGCATGCTCTGCTCCTTCAGCGAGCTGGGTATCGAGGTGGAAGCGGACGGTATCATAGAGCTGCCACTTGATGCCCCCATCGGCACCGACATTCGCGACTACCTCAATCTGAACGACGTCGCCATCGATGTGGATCTGACTCCGAACCGTGCCGATTGCCTCGGCATCGCAGGTCTGGCCCGCGAGATTGGCGTGCTCAACAGCGTGGACGTGGTCGAGCCGACCTGGGCGCCAGCTGTTGCCACTATCGACGCCAGCTTCCCGATCCGGGTTGAGGCGTCTGCGGACTGCCCGCGCTACCTCGGCCGCGTCATCAAGGGGCTGAACTTGCAAGCGCAGAGCCCGCTCTGGATGCAAGAGAAGCTGCGCCGTGGCGGCATTCGCTCCATCGACGCCATCGTCGACATCACCAACTTCCTGCTGCTGGAATATGGTCAGCCGATGCATGCCTTCGATCTGGCCAAGCTGGAAGGGGAACTGGTGGTGCGCCGCGCCAATAGCGATGAGCCCATGACCCTGCTCGATGGCAACGAAGTGAAGCTCAAAGAGACCACCCTGGTGATTGCCGATACACAAGGCCCTGCCTGCATGGCCGGCATCTTCGGCGGCGATCGCACCGGTGTGTCCGAGACCACCACCGACATCCTGCTGGAGTGCGCCTTCTTCGCGCCGCTCTCCATCACCGGTCGTGCCCGTGCCTACGGTCTGCACACCGACTCTTCCCACCGCTTCGAGCGCGGGGTCGATCCCAAGCTGCAAGCCAAGGTGATGGACCGTGCCACCCGCCTGCTGCTGGATATCTGCGGCGGTGAAGCGGGCCCCGTCATCGAAGTCAAATCCGATGCCCATCTGCCCAAGGCTGCCCCCATCAAGCTGCGCCGCACCAAGCTCGACAAGGTGATCGGCATCAGCGTGGCCGACGCCCAGGTGCTCGAGATCCTGACCCGCCTCGGCATGCAGGTGACGGTTGACGCCGACGGCTGGACCGCACTGGCCCCCTCCTGGCGTTTCGACATCGCCATCGAGGAAGACCTCATCGAGGAAGTGGCCCGCATCTACGGCTACAACAAGATCCCGAACCTCAAACCCGCCGCCTCCCTGGCCATGGTGGAGCAGGCCGAAGGCCAGGTGACCCTCAAACGGGTGCGTGACCTGCTGGTCGACAGAGGCTTCCAGGAAGCGATCACCTATAGCTTCGTCGATCCCAAGACCCAGCAGACCCTGTTCCCCCAGAGCGATGCCATAGTGCTGCCGAACCCCATCTCGGTCGAGATGTCCGCCATGCGGGTCTCCCTGTTCCCGGGTCTGGTGCAGGCTGTGGTCTACAACCAGAACCGCCAGCAGGGCCGTGTGCGTCTGTTCGAGCAGGGCCTGCGTTTCATCAAGGACGCGAGCGCCGAGAACGGCATCCGTCAGGAGCCCATGCTGGCCGGCATCATCACCGGCAACCAGAGCGACGAGCACTGGGACGTCAAGAGCCGTGGCAGCGACTTCTTTGATTTGAAAGGGGATCTGGAAGCTGTGCTGGATCTCACCGCCGAAGGGGCTACTTTCAGCTTCGAGCGCACCGAGCACAGCGCCCTGCATCCTGGTCAGAGTGCCGCCATACTGCGCAATGGCGCCGTCATCGGCCACATCGGCGTGATCCACCCGAGCCTCGAGAAGAAGCTGGGACTCAAGAGCCGCGCCGTGATGTTCGAGCTGGAGCTGGACAAGCTGACCCCTGCCAAGGTGCCGGCTGCAGCCGAAGTATCCCGCTTCCCGGCCAACCGTCGTGATATCGCCGTGGTGGTAGATCGTCAAGTTCTGGCAGGCGACGTACTGGCAGTAATTAAAAAAGTTGGCGGAAATCAGTTAGTTGGAATAAACTTGTTCGACGTATACCAGGGTGCTGGTATGGCAGAGGACAAGAAGAGCCTGGCCATCAGTCTAGTGTTGCAAGACACCCAGCGCACCTTGGAGGAGAAAGAGATTGCCGAGACCGTAGACAATGTCGTGCGGGCCCTTGGTGAAGAGTTGAATGCATCCTTGAGGGATTGATCTATGGCGCTTACCAAAGCCGACATTGCAGAGCACCTGTTCACCCAGCTCGGGATGAGCAAGCGTGAAGCCAAAGACATGGTGGAAGCCTTCTTTGAGGAAATCAGACAGGCGCTCGAGCGCGGTGAACAAGTCAAAATTTCAGGCTTCGGTAACTTTGATCTTCGTGAGAAGAACCAGCGTCCTGGACGTAACCCAAAGACGGGTGAGGATATTCCCATCAGCGCCCGTCGTGTGGTGACCTTCCGGCCTGGCCAGAAGCTCAAGGCCAGGGTAGAAAATGTTGAACCCAACGAGTAAAAGAAAGCCAGGCAAATGCCTGGCTTTTGCGTTTCTATGATAAAGACCCTATTTCTGCTCGGTGCGCTGCTGGCCCTGCCGCTGCGTGCCGCCATGCTCCCCCTGTCAGCCGAGACCCAGGCGTATGTCGATACGCTCACCGAGCTGACTTTTTGTTACCCGGTCCTGCAGCGTCCTCCCTATCTGGAGGAGCAGGGGGGGTTGCTCATCGATCAGATGAAACGACTGGCCCTGCAACTGCCGGTGCCGCTGCGCTTCGAAAAATTGCCAAACTGGACGGCAACTCTGCAGGGCTTGCAGCACGGGCAGTGTGATCTCATCCCCCATGTGGGACCTGCCAGGGAGACCCTGCCCGGTACGGCCTTGAGCCGTGCCATGCTGGAGGCGGAGTCCGCCATCCTTTATCGGGGGGAGCTCGAGCAGGCGACCTTCCTGGTCTCGCCCATCTGGCAGGCAGAGGAGACCCTGCAGCGGCTCTATCCCCACTCCTCCCAGTTGCGCCTGACGGATGCGGAGAACTGGTATGGGGCTCTGGTGGCGGGCAGAGGCAGCGCCTACCTCGGCGACTATCTGCAACTGCGCTATCTGATGCGAGAGTTCCCGGATGAGGGGCTGCGCTTGCGGCGGTTGCGCAGCGACGATCTGGTGATCAGCTACCGGCTGATGATGGGCGACAGGCCGCAATTGCACGAGCTGATAGACACGGCGATCCGCTTCCTGCCACCGGGTAACCTCTACCGGGATCTGGGGCGCTATCTGCCCCAGAGCGAGCAGGACATCAATCCCTTGCACTTCACCGACAAGGAGCAGGCCTGGCTGGTCGGTAGCGCGCGCACCATCAAGCTGGTGGCGGATCCCGGCTTCATGCCCTATAGCGGCGTCAATCAGCAGGGTGAGCTCGTCGGCTGGAGCGGCGATGTGCTGCGGGAAGTGAGCCGCCAGACAGGGCTGAATTTCGAGCTCATCCCCGTGACAAGCAAGGAGGAGGCGCTGGCCAGGTTGCGCAGCGGGGAGGCCGCCATGATGGCCGGTCTGCTGGAGTCTCCGACCCTGCACGAGGAGTTCGAGTTCACCCGTGCGGTGGCAACCAGTCGCTATGCCCTGGTCAGCCGCAAGCGGGGGGCTTATCACGCCCTTGCCGAGGTCAAGGGCAAGGTGGTCGTGCCTCGTATGTTCTACGACACCAGCCTGCTGGCCCGATTCGGACAACACGACTGGGAGGTGGCCGACAACCTGCAGCAAGGGTTGGCGGTGGTGCAGAGCGGTGAGGCCGATGCCATGCTGGCCGAGCTCTATCAACTGCAATATCCGCTGCGCAACAACCAGCTGAGCGAGCTGAGCATCACGGAGCTGCCGGAGGTGTTTGGCCTCGGCTTTGCCATCAGGCGGGATCAGCCAAGGCTCGCCGGGGTGCTGGAGCAGAGCCTGATGACGATCAACGACAGGCAGGTGAGCGAGCTGGTACAGCGTTGGCGGCGCCTCGTTCTGAACCAGCAAGAAGGGGTCAGTTACGGCTTCTGGCTTGGCTCTGTCCTGTTGGCGCTCTTGATCAGCGCGGCAGTGATCTGGTCAGTCTGGCGCTCCCGCCAGCAGCTGGCCCAGGAGGCGCGCGAGCGTCATAAGGCCGAGCAGGCGTTGGCGCTGGAGAGCAAGTTCAGGGAGTCCCTGTTCCAGGCGTTGCCCGTGCCCGTTTTTTTGCGCAATGACAAGGGGGAGGTGATCAAGCGCAACAAGCGGGCCAAACGGATGGAGGCGCGCTACGCCACCGATCTCGTCCTGCCGTCTCCCCAGTTGCAAGGGGCTGAAGGGGAGATCGCCTTGCGGGATCAGGTTTACTCCTATGCCCAGATCCCGCTGCGCCTGGGACCCCAGGCGCCCGCCGGGGACCTCATCGCCCTGTCCGACATCAGCGCCCTGCGCGAGCGCACCCGTTTGCTGCGTCAGGCGGAGCGACGCCTGCGGGCCCTTACCAATACGGTGCCCGGAGTGGTGCTGCAGTTCACCCTGCTCGGAGGGGCCATCACCCGGGTGGAGTTTGTCAGTCGCGGCAGCCATGAGCTGCTGGGGCTGGCCAGTCAGCAGATCCGCCTCAATCCCAACGAGGCGCTCACCCGCATCTCGCACCAGGACAGGCGGGAGATGCGGGCTCCCATGCTGGCCATGTTGCAGGCCGGGCGCCCTTTCTCCCACCTGCTGCGCTACCAGCATCCGGGCAAGGGCACGCGCTGGCTGCAGTTCTCCGGCAGAGGGCGCCGGCAGGGGGAGGGGTGGCGTGTCTTTGGGGTGGTGCAGGATGTGACCAACCGGGTCGAGCAGGAGCACTCCCTGCAACTCTCCCACGAGCAGGCCCAGCAGGCTGTGCTCGCCAAGGGACGCTTCCTCGCCGCCGTGAGCCACGAGATCCGCACCCCCATGAACGCCATCCTGGGTCTGCTGGAATGGCTGGATCAGACCGAGCTCTCTGCGGAGCAGGCCTCGGTGCTGGCGCACGTCAGGCAGGCGGGCAACGAATTGCTGGGGCTGCTCAACGACGTGCTCGACTTCAGCCGCAACGAGAGTCGCCAGCTGCGGCTCTCCCTGCAGCCGACCGATCTGGTGGAGCTGTGCGAGCATGTGGCGGCGGTGCACTGGTCCAAGGCGCGTTCCAAACGCCTGCAACTGCGTCTCAACCTGGACCCGACGCTGCCCGCCCTGATGGCGCTGGATCCTCACCGGGTGCAGCAGGTGCTGCACAACCTGCTCTCCAACGCCATCAAGTTCAGCGAGCGGGGCGAGGTGGTGCTGTGGGCCCGCCGGCACGGGGAGTGGATCTGGTGCGGGGTAGATGACGAGGGGCCCGGCATCAGTGCAGAGTTGTTGCCTCGGCTGTTCCTGCCCTTCGAGCAGGGGGAGGAATTGGGACAGCTCAGGGCCCAGGGTACCGGTCTGGGGCTGGCCATCTGTCGTCAGTTGATGGAGCAGATGGGAGGGAACATCCGGTTCGAGCCGGTGGCCACCGGCGGCAGCCGCTTCATTTGCGCCTGGCCACTCAGGCAGGTGCAGGAGAAGGCGCCCTGGCAGCCAAGGTTCAAACAGATTTCTCTGCAGCTCCCCCCCGAGGCGCTAGCATACATGCGGGCCTGGCTCGCCGAGTTTGGCGTGACCGAGGAGGCGACGGCGCCCGTTCTTGCCGTCACCCTGGATGAGCAGGGGTTGAGTGCCTGGTCCTGGCAGGGAGAGCCCTGGATCCCGGGCTCTGTGGTGAGCCTGCTACAACCCAGGTTGGTTCAGGGGAGCGGGGAAGTCGCGGATCTGCCGGGAGCCGGTATGCGTGTCCTCTTGGTGGAAGATCACGAGGTGAACCGGGTGTTGATCAGCATGCAGCTGAGTCAGCTGGGAGCCCGGGTATTGAGCGCCGCCAATGGCCGTCTGGCGCTGGACATCCTGCAATCGGAATCGGTGGATCTGGTGCTGACCGACCTGCAGATGCCGGTGATGGACGGTGCCGAGCTGTGCCGGCAGTTGCGGGCTTCGGCGCGCTGGCAGCAGTTGCCCGTCTATGTGATCACCGCCGATCTCAGCGAGCAGGCGGCGCAACGTCTGGCCGATTGTGGTTGCCAGGGCCATCTGGACAAACCCGTCCTGTTGAAGGAGCTGGCCACCTTGCTGCGCACCGTCTCGGGTCGCAGCAGTGTGCCTCTGGCGGAGGAGGCGGCCGTCAATGCCACGCCCATGACGACCCTGCTCAATCCGGCACTCATCAATCTCTACCTGGTGTCGGCTCGCCAGGATCTGGCCGACATTGAGGGGTGCGTCACGGCAGGGGATGAAGGCGCCCTCAATACGGCTTTACACAAGATGAAGGGGGCCGCCAAAATGGTGGGGGCCGCCGCCTTGGTTCAGGTGATCGAACGCTGGCAGCGAGCCCCCGGGCAACCCCTGGTGGAAGAATTGAAGCAGGCCGTGGAAGAAGTCTGCCGGCAACTGGGCGAGAGAGCATGAGATGATCATCACAGATGAAGAGTTATTGGCGTTGCTGGAGTCTGATGTCAGCCAGGAACCCGTATTTCACCCCGTCAGCGTCTATGCCCTGGACGCTGTCTCACACCGGGCGGCAAAGGAGGCGGGCTTGCCGGCCTATGCCAGCCTGCACCGTACTCGACCCGACGCGAGCTGGCAGTGGGAGGGGTTGTTCGCCGCCGGGGCCATCGCCCTGTTCGATCCCGCCTCCCATGCGGGAACCGACTATCTGCCGCGGCTGCAGACCCCAGGGGTGGGGATCTATCGCCTGTCGGATCCCTGGCTTGAGGGGGTGGAGGCTCGGGAGCAGGGGTGGCGGGATTGGCTCGCCCAGCTCCAGATCCTGCTGCTCGAGGATCATCCCTTCCAGGGAGCCTGCATCCAGCAGGAGATCCAGGCGCTGGGACTGCCCTGCCACTGGGTGCAGGACGGCGAGGGTTGCCTGCAGGTGCTGGAAGAGGGGGATGTGGGACTGCTGGTCTGCGATCTCAGTCTGGCGGAGCAAGATGCCATCAGTCTCTTGATGAACCACCCCCAGTACCGTCGTTTGCCCATCATATTGCTGTCCGCCCACGATCAGACCCTGATTGACGGGGCCAGACGCCTGCTGCACGACGCCGGCTTCAACGTGCTGGCCGCGCTGGCCAAACCGCTGCAGAGCGACGATCTGCTGCGTCTGCTCAAGACGCTTTATCTGGGGCCGCAGCGTCAACGCAGACTGGGTGGCTTGAAGCGTACCATTCGCAGCTGGCAGGGAGAGGCGCGGGGTCAGCTTGGTTTGCTGGCGGATGCGGCCTCTTGCCCTCTGCCGGTCTGGCTGGCCGTGAGCAGCCTGCCCCCGCACTGGGAGCTCCTCAAGGCATGGCTGGAGCAGCATGGCCGGCAGGCGAGCGAGCTGACCCTGGTCATCCACCGGCGGGATCACCTGCTGAGCCAGGCGGATCGCTTCGCCCTGGTGTTGCAGGCGAGTCTGGCGGGGGCCAGGCTCGCCCTGCTGCTCGACAGTGCCCAGCATCTGCCTTTCGATCAACTGGAGCGATTGCCGCTCCAGAGCCTGCTGCTGGGGCAGCATCTGTTGCCGGAGCTGGAGGCCATGGCCGCGGACTCCCTGCTGGCCCGTTTCATCCAGCGGGCCCGCGAACTGGGCATGGCCCTCTATCTCGACGATCCCTTCAACCTGCAGGATGCCGCCCTGTGGCAGGATCGCGGCATGGCGGGGCGCTGGTAGCCCGTGCCGCGCTATCTTTGCTGGCCTCCCGATGAGGCGCGCCTGCACCGGGCACTGGCGGGTTGGGTGCATCCCGGCTCACGGGCATCCTTGCCCTTGATGATGGACGTGGGCGGCATCCCCTGCCGGTTGCAGGAGCTGGCAGGGTCCGATCCCGAACGCTTGAAGGCGGCCTATGAGGCGCTGAGCGAACAGAGTGTCTACCTGCGTTTCATGCGCGCCAAACAGCCAGTCACCGCCGAGCAGCTCGCCTTCTTTCTCGATTATCCCAGAGCGCCCCAGATAGGGCTGCTGCTCACCGACGAACAGGGGCGGCCGCTGGCCATGGCCCAGTCCATCCGACGGCGCCTGCATCCCGACAGGGCGGAGTTCTCCTGCATTGTTGCGGATCATTTTCAGCATCGGGGCGCCGGGCGCCGCCTCTTGCTGGCGCTGGCCCTGCTGGCGCGCGGGGAGGGGATCCGCGAGTGGACCGCCGAGGTGCTCGGACAGAATCGTCCCATGCTGGCCCTGCTGAAGGGGTTGGGGCTCCCGCTCACCCTGGTGACGGGCCGGGAGATGGTGTTTGTCCGGCTAGACTTGAGCGTCCTTGATACCCTGATGCCCCGACATGCATAAGACCAAGGGCGAATGTGCCGGGCCGAGCTGCTGTGCTAAGGTCAGCCTGTCACCCGTTGGAGGAAATCAACCATGGTGCAGTCAGCCAAACATATCGTGATCCTCACCGGCGCCGGCATCTCGGCCGAATCCGGTATCAAGACCTTTCGGGCCTGCGACGGCCTGTGGGAGGAGCACAGGGTGGAAGACGTGGCCACCCCGGAGGGCTACGCACGGGATCCTGAGCTGGTGCAACGCTTTTACAACGCACGGCGCCATCAGTTGCAACGAGTCGAGATCCACCCCAATCCCGCCCATTATGCCCTGGCACGCCTCGAGCGCCTGCTGCCGGGTCGCGTGACCCTGGTCACCCAGAACATCGACAACCTGCACGAGAGCGCCGGCAGCAAGAACCTCATTCACATGCACGGGGAGCTGCTCAAGGCCCGTTGCCCGGTTTCCGGGCAGGTGATCGAGTGGCGCGGGGAGCTTCATCAGGAGGAGCTCTGCTCCTGCTGCCAGTTGCCCCAGCCGTTGCGGCCTCATGTGGTCTGGTTTGGCGAGATGCCGCTCGGACTGGATCGCATCTACTCGGCGCTGGCGCAATGCGATCTCTTCATCTCCATCGGCACCTCGGGTGCCGTCTATCCAGCAGCGGGGTTTGTGCATGAGGCGGGACTCAACGGTGCTCATACGGTCGAGCTCAACCTGGAGCCGAGCGAGGTTGGCAGCCAGTTTGACGAGAAGCGCTATGGCCCTGCCTCCCTGCTGGTGCCGGCTTTCGTGGACGACTTGTTGCAAAGCTGCGGCATACACCAGCCCAAACAGATCGACGGTCATAACTGGATGGAGATGCGTGGACCATAGCCTATTGAGTCACAACATAGTTGCATTGGCTCAATGAAGCCGCCACACTGACCCGTAAAATAGAGGACGCAGCTGGCGCAAGGTATATGGACATTTTCAAGCGTGGGACCGTTTTTCTTCTGCTGGTGCTGACAACGTTCAGCACTCAGGCCGCCGCTTCCTCACCTCTGTTGCTGCTGATCCTGCCAGACAAGCGGGAGATCCCTCTGGATGAGGCGACACTGGCCGCCTTGCCGCAGACCGAGTTCGAGACGGCTACCCCCTGGACCGTCGGGGTTCACCGTTATCGTGGCCCGACCCTGAAGGCGATGCTGGTGGCTCAGGGGCTCAAGGATGTCACTCAAGTCCGGGTGACCGGCCTCAATGACTATCAACAACAGTTCAATCTTGCCCGGTTTGCCCAGGTGCCGCTGACTCTGGTGCGCTATCAGGATGACAAGCCGTTGACCCGTCGCAACAAGGGGCCAGTCTGGCTGCTGATGCCCTTCTCGGAATATCCTGAACTCGATGTCTCCTCCATCCACAGCTACATGGTGTGGCAACTGGTGCGCATCGAGGTCATCCCGTGACTCGTCGACAGCGCCACAATCTGCTGCTCGCGGCCATCTCTCTGCTGTTTCTCTTTTCTTCCGTCTGGGGGCTGTTGCTGCAGAATCGGCACGAGCAACTGGTCGATATGTTCTATCGCAACACCCACTGGAACATCAGCCAGGTCATGCTGGAATCCCAGCGTTTCCTTTACGATTTGCGCCTCTATCGGGCGGGAGCCCTCGAGATGGAGACCCTGAGCCTGGATTACGATCTGCTGTGGAATCGGCTGGATGTGTTTCTGGTCAGCAGCGAAACTGCCGATGCGCGCACTCGTCATGGATTGGGAAGCGTGCTGGCCAGGTTGTTTGACGAGGTCAAGGCACTCGAACCCCAGATGCAGGCCGGTAAGCTGCAAGAGGGCGAGGCCCTTGTCCGTTCGCAGGCCCGGATTGCAGCACTGACCCGCCAGGTGGAGCAGATAGGGGATCATATTCTCTCCGGGCAGGAGCGGGAAGCCTCGCTCAATCAACTGCGCCAGAGCCTGTTCTGGATCCAGATCTGGCAATTGATCCTGCTGGTGATGGGGGGCGTGCTGGTGTTTGCCCTGATCCGCACCAATCTGCAGAATCGCCGCCTCTCCCTGCTCGACCCCATGACCCGGCTTGGCAATCGCCGCGCCTTGCAGGGACAGCTCAGACAATCCCTGCAGCGCAATCATGCCCAGGCCCTGGTGGTGCTGGATCTGAAACGGTTCAAACAGGTCAATGATCTGCTCGGTTACCAGGTCGGCGATCGCCTGCTGCAGGCGGTCTCCGCCCGGCTGCGGCAAGCCTATCCCGGTCGGGCTTACCGGCTGGGGGGGGACGAATTTGCAGTGGTCCTGGCCGGCGAGCAGCCCGGCCTCGAATCCCAGATGGACGCCATGGTGAGCCTGTTGCAGTTCGAGTTCGTGACCCGGGAGAGCAGCTTCGATCTTGCCTGTCGTTTCGGGGTAGCCAGGGCTATGGAAGGGGAGGACGCGGATCAGCTGCTGGAGCAGGCCATACTGGCACTGAATCAGGCCAAGCGGGACAATGCGACCCTGATCTGGTTCCAGCCAGCGATGAAGGCCTCCCTGAGCATGAGTCAGCGTCAGCTGCATCAGTTGCGGGAGTGGTTGGCGGGGACGGCACCCTCGCCGCTGGAGACGATATCACAGACCCTGGAGGATGAGCGGGGGCAGCGGGTGCTGAACATCAGCCTGCGCTGGCGGGTGGGACAGCAGGGGTGCGACATGGACTGGATGCAGGAGCGCGGTGTGCTGGGACAAGTGGTGGCCAGGTTGCTGGCGGACGCCGAGCATCAGCAGCCGTTGCTGCTGGTGCTCCATCAGCAGTCTCAGCTGGCTCATGTCCTGGCCTACCTGCCCCCCTTGGAAGAGAAAGTGCTCATCCTGGCGCTGCCGACCCTGACGGAGGATGCCGCCCTGCTGGAAAAAGTCAGCCAGCGCGGCTGCGTACTGGCATTGCGTGAGCTGGGCAGTCGCGCCCCCGCACTGTTGCGCGCGGGCTGGCCGGTGCGCTACTGGCTGCCCGACCCCTCGGATCACGATGTCTTGTTGCAGCCCCTGGCGCGGCAATTGGGGCTGTTGCGTCTGGGTCGCCCGGCAGAAGAGCAAAAAGGGGAGATGAGGAAACAGCGGGAGCCCTGTTGACTCGGTGGCGATGAAGGAAAACGACAAGGGCGGCCCGAGGCCGCCCTTGTCGTTTTGAGCAAATCACTGCGGGTGGAGGGCCGCGGGGGGCGGGAAGGGGGCGCAGGATTCTCTGATCACCAGATCTGGGTCCACGGTGATCATGCGATTATCTATCCGTTCACCGTTGATCCGCGCCAGCAAGCGGGTGACGGCGAGGCGACCCAGCTCCTCTTTCGGTTGATTGACCGTGGTCAGCGGGGGGGACATAAACTCGGCCAGTGCCACGTTGTCATAGCCGACGAGGGAGAGATCCCGCGGTATGACGAGCCCGGCTCGATGGGCGGCACTGATGACCCCCATCGCCATCATGTCATTGCAGACGAAGAGGGCAGTGGGGCGTGCAGGCAGGGCAAGCAGGCGGGTCATGGCGGCAAAGCCGCTGGCGCAGTCGAAATCCCCCTCCTGGATCCAGGCCGGATTGATGGCCCGTCCGGCCTCCTGCATGGCCTGCTCGAAGCCAGCCAGGCGCTGATTGGCTGGGGCGCGGCGGTGGGGCCCGGTGATGCAGCCGATGTCGATATGACCGAGTGAAAGGAGATGGCGGGTGGCGAGATAGCCGCCGCGATGGGAGTTGTCGGCGATGAGATCCACCTCCTTGCTCTCCATGCCCCAGTCCATCACCACCACCGGCAGGCTCTTGAGCCAGTCGAGCTGGTTGAACACCTCCTGCTGTCCTTCGCTGCACATGATGAGCAGACCGTCGACCCGTTTGCGCAACATCATTTTCAGGTAGGAGAGGGCCGTCTCGGCCTGCCCCTCGGTGTTGCCCAGCATCAGGTTGTAGCCCTGCTCGAAGCAGTAGCGCTCCACCCCGCGCACCACCTCGGCGAAGAAGGGGTTGCTGGAGGTGGTGACCAGCATGCCGATGCTGTTGGTCTCCTTCACCTTGAGGCTGCGGGCCACCAGGCTGGGGGCGTAGTTGAGATCGCGCATGGCACTGAAGACCCGCTCCCGGGTCTCCTCGGCCACGAAACGGGTCTCGTTGATGACGTGAGAGACGGTGGTGGTGGAGACGCCCGCTCGCGCCGCCACCTCCTTGATATTGGCCATCAGTGCCCCTGCGCCGCTTGTGCCTGCAGGAAGGTGTCGACCTCCTGCTTGCTCGGAATGGAGCTTTGGGCGCCGAACCGGGTGACGGAAAGCGCCGCCGCTCCGTGGGCGAAGCGCACCGCCTCATGGAAGTCAGCGCCGGCCAGCTCGGCCGCCAGCAGGGCGCCGTTGAAGGTATCTCCAGCGGCCGTGGTGTCCACCGCCTCGACTCGAAAGCCTGGAATGAGCGCCTGCTGTCGGCCGTTGCTGCAATAAACGCCCTGAGAGCCCAGGGTGATCATCACCTCCCCAATGCCCATCTGGTGGAAGCGGGCGGCCGCCAGTGCCGCACTCGCCTCGTCACTCACCTTGACCCCGGTCAGCAGCTCGGCTTCAGTCTGGTTGGGGGTGATGAGATCCACCAGCGCCAACAGCTCGGCCGATAGCGGCCGGGCGGGCGCCGGATTGAGCACCACCCGGGTGCCGTGGGTGCGGGCCAGACGGGCAGCCTCGAAGACGCTCTCCAGCGGTACTTCCAGTTGCAGCAGCAGGGTGTGGGCGTCCGCAATCAAGGCTTCGTGGCATTTCACCACGGCAGGAGTGAGGGCGCCGTTGGCCTCGGCGGAGATGCCGATGCTGTTCTCCCCCTCGTCGCTCACATAGATGATGGCGATGCCGGTAGGGAGGTGCCCGTCCTGCTCCACTGCGCTCACGTCGATGCCATCGTTGGCGAAGCCCGCCTTCATCTGGCGGCCGATGGCGTCGTCGCCGATGCGGGCGATAAAGGAGACGGCAGTACCGAGGCGAGCGGCGGCCACCGCCTGATTGGCCCCCTTGCCGCCGGGCACCACCTGATAGCTGTGACCGGTCAGGGTTTCACCCGGGTGAGGAAAGTGGGGAACGCGCAGCACATGGTCTGCATTGACACTGCCCAGAACGACGAGACGATTCATGTTGACTACTCCTGATGCATCTTGGTTTGGACGCTCGGGTTGGAGCACCCAGGCCGGGAGGCATGGTAAGAGAGCGGGGGAGGCGAGCCTCCCCCGTCATGCTTACTTGCTGACGATTTGCAGCGGTACCGGGATGGACTGCTCCACCGGCTGGCCCTTGAGCACCTTGTCGGCGGTTTCCACGCCGATGGCACCGATCAACGCCGGCTGCTGGGCCACGGTGGCGGCCAGTTTACCCTTGGCCACGGCGGCCTTGCCATCGTCGGTGCCATCGAAGCCGACGATCATCACCTCTTTGCCGGCGGCTTGCACGGCGCGGATGGCACCCAGCGCCATCTCGTCGTTCTGGGCGAACACCGCCTGTACGGTCGGGTGGGCCGCCAGCAGGTTCTCCATGACGTTCAGACCCTTGGTGCGATCGAAGTCGGCGGGCTGGGATGCCAGCACCTGCAACTTGTTGGCGGCCACGGCCAAGGCGAAGCCCTCGCCACGGTCACGGGCGGCAGAGGTGCCGGCGATCCCTTCGAGCTGGATCACCTTGGTGCCGGCACCCAGCTTCTCGGTGATGAAGTCACCAGCCAGCTTGCCACCGGCCACGTTGTCGGAGGCGATGTGGGCCTTGACCTCCCCCTGGGCCGCGCCGCGGTCCAGGGTCAGCACCGGGATGTTGGCCTTGTTTGCCAGGCGGATGGCGTTGCCCACCGCTTCTGAGTCGGTCGGGTTGATCAGGATAGCGTTGACCTTGCGCACGGTGAGATCTTCCACGTTGGAGAGCTCCTTGGCCGGGTCATTCTGGGAGTCCAGCACCACCAGCTCGTAACCAAGCTCCTTGGCCTTGGCTTCGGCACCCTCCTTCATGGTGACGAAGAAGGGGTTGTTGAGGGTGGAGACCACCATGGCCAGCGTCTGATCGGCGGCCTGGGCGGTACCCAGCACGGACATGATGGCGGCAGCGAGCAGGGTATTGAGCTTTTTCATCATTTCATTCCTTGTGTGTGCTTACTTGCTTTTGTTATCGATCATCACGGCGAGCAAAATGACGCTGGCCTTGGCGATCATCTGGTAATAGGAGGATACGTCGAGCAGGTTGAGGGCATTGTTGAGGAAGCCGATGATCAAGGCACCGATCAGGGTACCCATGATGCGACCCTTGCCGCCCATCAGACTGGTGCCACCCAGCACCACGGCGGCGATGGCATCCAGCTCGTAACCCATGCCGGCAGTTGGCTGGGCCGAGGAGAGGCGGGAGGTGACGATGAGCCCCGCCAGCGCCGACAACATGCCGCACAAACCATAGACCGCGAGCTTGACCCTGGCCACGTTGATGCCGGAGAGGCGGGTGGCCGATTCGTTGCCGCCGAGGGCATAGATGTAGCGACCGAGGCGGGTGTGGTTGAGCAGGTACCAGGCCAGCAGGAAGACGATGGCCATCAGCCAGATGGGCACCGGCAGGCCGAACAGGTAACCGGTACCCAGCCAGGCGAAGTGATCGGCGCCGTCACTGAAACCGGTGGAGATGGGACGCCCCTCGGTGTAAACCATGGTCACGCCGCGCAGGGCCGTCATGGTGACCAGGGTGGCGATGAAGGCCTGTACCTTGCCCTTGGCAATGATGAGGCCGCTGACGCCGCCGAGCAGGGCACCGGCCCCCAGGGTGAGAGGTACTACCAGCCAGATGGGCAGCTCCATGGCCACCATGGTGGCCGCCAAGGCGCCGCACAGGGCCAGCACAGAGCCGACCGACAGGTCGATGCCGGCGGTGAGGATGACCAGCGTCATGCCGACTGCCATGATGGCGTTGACCGAGGTCTGGCGCAGTATGTTGAGCAGGTTGTCGGCGGTGAAGAAGTTCGGGCTCAGGAAAGAGACCACGCCGATCAGCACCAACAGCGCTACCAGGGATTTGTTCTCGATCCACCAGGCCTTGCTCATGACGCCGCGGCGGGAAAGGGTTTGGGTTGTCATTGTGCTGCCTCTTGCTCTGCTTGCCACTGTTTGCCGACTGCCGCCGCCATCAGTTTCTCCTGATTGGCCTCGCGGGTGTTGAACTCTGCGCTGATGCGCCCTTCGTGCATCACCAGGATGCGATCACTCATGCCGAGCACTTCCGGCATCTCGGAGGAGACCAGGATGATGCTCATCCCCTCCTTCTTGAACTGGTTGATGAGTTGATAAATTTCCTTCTTCGCCCCCACGTCGACGCCGCGGGTCGGCTCGTCGAGGATCAGTACCTTGGGCCTTGTCAGCAACCCCTTGGCGATGGCTACTTTCTGCTGGTTGCCGCCGGAGAGGAGCTTGATCAGCTGATCCTGACTCGGAGTCTTGATGTTGAACAGGCGCACATAGTCACCCACCGCCTGGCGCTCGGCCTTGCCGTCTATCTTGCCGTGAGTGATGAACTCGTCGAGGGCGCACAGGCTCATGTTTTCGCGTACCGAGAGCTCCAGCACCAGGCCATCCCCCTTGCGATCCTCGGAGATGTAGGCAATACCGGCGGCCAGACCGTCGGCGGGGGTGCGTGGCACCAGCACCTTGCCATCGACTTCGACCGCGCCGCTGCTGATGGGGCTGGCGCCGTAGATGAGCTTCATCAGCTCGGTGCGCCCGGACCCCATCAGGCCGCTGAAGCCGAGAATTTCCCCCTGGCGCAGGGAGAAACTCACCCCGCGCACGCCGGGACCGGCCAGATCCTTCACTTGCAGGCTGACGGGACCGAGCTCGCGCGCGAGGCGCGGGTATTGCTCCTCCAGCCGGCGACCCACCATCATCTCGATGATCCTGTCTTCGTCGAGCTCACTCACCGCCTGCTCGCCTATCCACTTGCCATCGCGCAGCACGGTGACCCTGTCGCAGATCTGGAAGATCTCCTTGAGGCGGTGGGAGATGTAAACGATGCCGCAACCCTGCTCGCGCAGCTCGCGGATGACCACGAACAGCTGCTCTGTCTCGGTGTCGGTCAGGGCGTCGGTGGGCTCGTCCATGATGATGACGCTGGCATCGAATGACAGCGCCTTGGCGATCTCCACCATCTGCTGCTCGCCAATCGACAAATCCCCGAGCCGGGTGTCCGGCCCGTGCTTGACGCCGAGGCGGGCCAGGAGGGTGCTGGCCCGCTCGCGCAGTTGCTTGTGGTCAATGCTGCCAAAGCGGGTGCGCGGCTCGCGGCCGAGGAAGATATTGGCGGCGATGGAGAGCTCCGGCAGCAGGTTCAGCTCCTGGTGGATGATGCTGATCCCCTGATCCTGGGAGTCGCGCGGTCCCTTGAAGTGGACCGGCTGGCCACGATAGCTGACGGTGCCGGCATCGGCCTGGTAGATGCCGGTCAGTACCTTCATCAGGGTGGACTTGCCAGCGCCATTCTCGCCGAGCAAGGCCATCACCTGACCCGGGTAGACCCGCAGACCCGCTTCGTCGAGAGCGCGCACCCCGGGGAAGGTCTTGACGATCCCGGTGAGCTCAAGAATGGGCGAGGGGGGCGTGTTAACGCTCCCGGTGAGCCCAACAAGGGGTGAGAGGGGGGAGGTTGTGCTCATTTGCAGCTTCCTTGAAGAGGCTTAAAACGCCACACCGGCGCAGAGAATAATATTGGCGTAGGGGGTGACCTCGCCGCTGCGCACGATGGCCTTGCTCTGGTGGGAGCGGGCTTTGAACGCCTCGTGCAGGCAATATTCGACGGCGATGGGTTTGCCCTGGGTCAGGGCGTGAGCCTCGATCTGCGCGACCAGCGCCTGATGGGCATCCGGGCTGATCAATTTTATTTCGCTCGCCATGATCACCTTCTCCACCACCAGATCGGTGAGCAGAGCGGTCAGCACGGTGTCCAGGCTGGGAGTGCCCGCCATCAGTGCCAGATCGATGCGCTCAGGCCCCGCCGCAATGGGCAGGCCTGCATCGCAGACGGTGATTTCGTCGGTGTGACCCATTCGTGCCACCAGAGCACTCAGGGGAGCATTGAGCAGCTTGCCTCGTTTCATACAACACCTCGGCGGCCTGTGACCGCATCGTCAATATTTATCTGGGCAACCGGTTACGCAACCGGTTGCGTCGTTGAGGTGAAAGATAGGCGCTAACCGTTAACGGGTCTAGGAACAGATGACGAAAATGTGAAAACGATCTCAATGAAGTGGCTGACCGCAGGAAAACGGGTGCCAGAAGAGCACCCGTACAACCAGAGGAGGGGATCAGAGAATCAGGGCCTCCTGCACGGCGGGGCGTGCCAGCATGCGTCGGGTATGGGCCGCCACCTTGGGAAACTCGTCGATGGCGACCCCGTCGCTCGCGAGCCAGCTGGCCACCACGAACAGGTAGATATCGGTCAGGCTGAAACGTTCCCCCAATACCCAGGGGCCGGCCAGATAGTGGTGCTCTATCTCGGCGAAACCGTCGCGCATGTTTTGCGGCATCCTGGCCTTCATGGCAGCGATGGCGTGTTCGTCATCCGCCCAGCGGCTACCGCGACGGCCATGGGCATGGGCGACGTGCACCGTCGAAGCGAGGAAGCTATGCACCTCCTGCATTCTGGCCAGCAGGAAGGGGTCATCCAGGGGCGCCAACCCGGCATCCGGGAAGCGCTGGGCCACGTACAGCAGCAAGGCCGGGGTTTCGGTCAGTACGCCGCGCTCGGTCACCAGGGCCGGCACCCGCCCCTTGGGGTTGATGGCAAGATAGGCGGGGGTGCGTTGCTCCCCGGCGGCGAGATCGAGGCGCTTGATCCGGTGCGGGGCACCGGCTTCCACCAGGGCGATGCGCACCGCCATGGCACAGGTACCGGGGGCGAGATAGAGCGTCAGTTCGGACATTGCAGCTTTCCTTGTGTAGGTTATCCGGGATGGACTGCGCGAGAGTGCGAGTCTGTCGAGTCTTGGTCATCCATCCTACGCCCATGCCGGGCGAGGGCCAAGCCAGGCAACCACGGGGCACGAACACCGGGCTGGCGACAGTGCCCTTGTCAGTGAAATCAATGGCTTTCTGAACGGAAGATAACAGGAAAAACGACTACGCATGCCCGGTCAAACCGCTATAATGTGCCACCTTGGAACAGTCGTATTTGAATGTTGGATAGTCAATTGAGTAATAGAATGCGGATCGGTGGAACCCTCGAACAGTCCCTCAGCCAGGGATACCGTCTGGACCTGCAAGGGGTGTTGAAAGAGGCCTGGCAACAGACTCGCCGCACCGGTTTCGGTCTGGCGCTGGCCATCGCCGGGGTCATGGCAATCTGGATCCTGCTGAGCAACACCCTGCTGGCCCCCTATGTCAGCCAGGAAGGGGGTGACATGGACATGGCCCTGATATTGAGCCTGCTCATCACCGTCATCATGTCCCCCATGACCTCTTCCCTCGACATGCTGGGACTGCAGCAGTCGGTGGGCGTGCGGGCCCGCCCTAACCAGGTGTTCGACTTCTTCCGTCACTTTCTGCGTCTGGGCTCCCTGAGCCTGCTCGGCAGCCTCATCACCAGCCTGTTTGGTCCCCTGTTCGAGCTGCTGGGGCTGCCGGTAATGCTGGCCTTTGTTCCTTCTGCCCTGGTGGGCATGGGGCTGGTGTTCACCGTGCCCCTGGTGCTGGAGCGCGGCCTGTCGCCGGCCCAGGCCATCCTGGTCTCCCTCAAGTTGTTCGCCCGTGGCTGGCCCAGCATAGTGCTGCTGCATGGCATCATGCTGGCACTGTTCTTCCTGGCTCTCATTCCCATGGGCATAGGCCTCATCTGGGTGGCTCCCCTCTATTTCAACCTCAAGGGGATCCTCTATCGGGATCTGTGCGGGGTTGCCGTGGAGGTGACCGAAGTGGCGGACAATGCCACCACCGGGCAGGGGCCCGATCATTTCAACGCGTGATGCAAAAGGATGGCATATGAAGCTGGTTCGACATGGCATGGCGGCAAGTCTGCTGATAGTGCCGGCGCTGTGCGTGGCGGCGCCCTCGCTGGATCTGCAATACAGCACCTTCTACAGCCAGATGAAGACCTTTGCCAAGGGCGAGTTTGGTGATGCCAGGCTGGGGTTTTATCTGACCGATCCGCAAACTGGCCAGCGCTGCGGGCTCGCCTCGGCAAGGGTCTCGACCCTGGATCGGGATGTTGCCGCCGAGGTGACCATCGACAGCGAGCTGCGTCTGCCCTATGACGACGATCTCAATCTCGACAAGGCGACCGTGGTGGTGACGCTGACCGAGCCACATGCCACCTGTGACATGTCGGTGCAGGTGATGGCCGATGCGCCCCCAGCGTCGGATAGCCAGGGGTTCAGGGTGAGCGAGGTGGTGACACGCCAGCAGGAGATGCAGTCGCTGCTGGACAAGCTGGCAGGCATGGTGGGCAAGCACTTCCTGCCGGAGATGGCGGGGGTGCGGGTGACCCTGGTGCAGCCGAGCGGCACCGCCTACCTCATCGACGGTGCCCGTCAGCAGCCTCTCTCCTGGCAGGATGGCCAGCTGCTGCTTCGCAACGAGCAACTCGCCGATTTCGCGGCGGGCAGGTTGCAGCTTGCGGGAGAGATACTGAGACTGACCCCCTGGTTGCACAAGGGCTGAAGACGCCGGGTGAAAGACAGATAAAGAAAAGGAGCGCATGGCGCTCCTTTTTCGTGGTGGCTGGCAGGGCGCTCAGCGCACCTCGATCACATCCAGCACGTCCATCTCGTCGATGTTGAGCAGGGGCGCGGTCGGCAGCTCGGGGGGATCGAATGCCTTGTCGCCGCCATCTATGATGCCGGAGTCGCGGTTGATGCTCTTGAAGTCAAACAGCTTGTGATCGAGCAGGTGGCTCGGGATCACGTCCTGAATGGCGGTGAACATGGTCTCTATCCGGCCGGGGAATCGGCGATCCCAGTCCTGCATCATCTGCTTGATGGCCTTGCGCTGCAGGTTCTCCTGCGAGCCGCACAGGTTGCACGGGATGATGGGGAAGGCCTTGACCTCCGCATAGCGCACCAGATCCTTCTCCTTGCAGTAGGCCAGGGGGCGGATCACCACGTTCTTGCCATCGTCGCTCACCAGCTTGGGGGGCATGGACTTGAGCTTGCCGCCGTAGAACATGTTGAGGAACAGAGTCTCGAGGATGTCATCCCTGTGGTGGCCGAGGGCAATCTTGGTGCAGCCCAGCTCCTGGGCGGTGCGGTAGAGAATGCCGCGGCGCAGGCGGGAGCAGAGGGCGCAGGTGGTCTTGCCTTCCGGCACCTTGTCTTTGACGATGGAGTAGGTGTCTTCCTCGACGATCTTGAAGTCGACGCCGAGGGTGGCCAGGTATTCCGGCAGCACGTGTTCGGGGAAGCCGGGTTGCTTCTGATCCAGGTTGACGGCCACGAGATCGAAATGGATGGGGGCGCTGGCCTTTAGGCTCATCAGGATGTCGAGCATGGCGAAGCTGTCTTTGCCGCCAGACAGGCACACCATGATCTTGTCACCCTCTTCAATCATGTTGAAGTCGGCGATGGCCTGACCCACGTTGCGCCGCAGGCGTTTCTGCAGCTTGTTGAAACTGTATTTCTCTTTGGCGTTAAGCTCTTCTAGCATGGCCTCAAACCCGGGACAAAAATAAGCGGCTTATTATAGCCATGTCCCGGGGGAGGGCAAGAAACGCTTATGCAGGATGACGCTTGTCATCCACCGGGCAGCTGTAATCGTCCGGTTTGAGGATCAGGATGTCGCAGTTGAGCCGATCAACCACATGCTCTGCCGTGTTGCCGAGCAGGGCGGCGGAGAGGCCGGTACGGCCGACGCAACCCATGATCATCAAAGTGGCCTTGAGCTCGTCCGCCATGTCAGGCAGCACCTCCTCCGGTAATCCTTCCGCCACCTTGGTCCACATGTGATTGATGTCGAAGTGATCGGCATGTTCTCGCAGCAGATCTTCGTGATGCTTGCGGATGGCATCGTTGTAAGCGTTGGGATCGAACTCGGGCAGCTCGATGGCCACATTCACCGGCGTGCCGGGATAGGTGTTGACCAGATAGAGGTTGGAGCCGAGCAGATCGGCGATGGCGACGCCTTCGCGGGTGATGCGCTCATTGAGGACTTTCTGCTCCAGGTCATCGCTCGAGCAGTTGATGGCTGCGATGATGTTGCCGCCCCGCTGCCAGTGACCCTCTTTGACCAGCAGGACGGGACAGGGGCACTTGCGCAGCAGGTGCCAGTCGGTCGGGGTGAAGATGAAGGTTTGCAGGAAGGAGTGCTTGTGGGTCGCCTTGACCACCAGATCGTGGCGATGCTCCAGCACTTCCTGGATAACACACTCGAAGGGACGATTGTGCCACAACACGTTGATCTCGCACTCCAGGCCTCTGGCGCGATAGGGTTGGAGTATCTCGTCCAGCCACTCCCGACGCTGGGCAATGACGCCGTGGCGCATCTCTTCCCGCTCATCCACCGACAGCATGGCTGTCATCTCGTACGAGAAATCGTAAATCGTCAGGAGCAGGGTCAGCTGGGCGCCCTCGTCCAGCTCGGCGACCTTGACCGCGCGCTCGAGCGCGATCTGGCGCTCCTCTTCGGGGTTGATCACCACCAGAATGTTTCGGTACTTGACCATGTTCTCCTCCTTGGCAAAAACGCCAATGATGGCAACTCTTTAGCCATTACAGCTTAGCCCAAGGGGGGAGACGGGAAGGTGTGCCGGATCAAATTTCAGGGTGAACCGATCCGGCAACAGAGGGGAAAGGGGTGATCAGCCGCAGGCTGGGCGAGTGGCGCCTGCCATGACGCCGAGGGCCACGTGATCCAGCACGGTAATGTATTTGCCCTTGACACTGATGAGGCCGGACTTCTGGAAACGACCGAGCAGACGGCTGATGGTCTCGACGGTGAGGCCGAGATAGTTGCCGATGTCGCCACGGGTCATGGAGAGACGGAACTCCTTGGCGGAGAAACCGCGCTCGGAGAAACGTACCGAAAGGTTGTGCAGGAAGGCGGCGAGGCGCTCTTCCGCATTCTTCTTGGAGAGCAGCAAGATCATCTCCTGATCCCCCATGATCTCGTTGCTCATCAGTCGCATGATCTGCTGGCGAAGCTTGGGCATCTTGCCGGAGAGATCGTCGAGTACATCGAACGGGATCTCGCACACCATGGCGGTTTCCAACGCCTGGGCGAAGGAGGGGTGCGCCTGCTTGTGGATGGCATCGAAACCGACCAGATCCCCTGCAAGGTGGAAGGCGGTGATCTGCTCATCGCCCTGCTCGGTGATGGTGTATGACTTGATGGTCCCGGAGCGGATGGCGTAGAGCGATTTCAGTTCATCGCCAGCCTTGAACAGTTCCTCACCCTTCTGGATCGGCTTCTTGCGCTCGATGATGCTGTCCAACTGATCGAGCTCACTGTCGTTCAGGGTGAAGGGGATGCAGAGCTGGCTGATGCTGCAATCCTGGCAATGAATTGCACAGCCACCGCTCTGAACACGTCTGCCAGGTTTCTTGTCCGGGATCATAGGCTCATATGAATAATTGATTTATATCAAACAAGTTTACCACCAACTCATCCGTTTTGGATAGGGTTTCAAAAGGACGCCAGCCCGATCCAGAGGGTATGCAGCCCATAGGCAATGAGCAGCAAGGCTCCACCCAGACGCAGGCTGCGCAGGGTCAGCCAGTAACGCAATCTGTCTGCCAGCCCGCCCAGGGCAAACAGGGTCGGCAGGGTCCCAAAACCAAAACTCAGCATGATGAGCGCCCCGCCGCCAGCGGAGCCCGCTGCCGCGCTCCAGGTCAGCATGGAGTAGACCAGGCCGCAGGGCAGCCAGCCCCACACCATGCCAAAGGGGAGCGCTTGCCAGGCCGACGTAAAGGGAATGAACTTGCTCGCCAGCGGCTTGATGAAGGGCCACATCTTGGCGCCGAGCCGCTCCAGCAGCAGGATCCCCTGCCACCAACCCGCCAGATAGAGGCCGAGCGCTATCATCAGCAGGGCCGCAATGAGACGCAAGCCGGCGATGGCATGCTTGCCGGCCCCTAGCTCACTGGTGGTGGCGAGCAATCCCCCCACCAGGGCACCGGCAATCACATAACTCAGGATCCGGCCAAGGTTGTAGTTGAGCAGGTAACCCAGCCTGCCCCAAAAATGCTGCTTCTCGGCGGGGATGGCCATGGAGAGGGCGGCGGAGACGCCACCGCACATGGCGATGCAGTGGCCTGAGCCTGCCAGCCCCACCAGCAGGGCCCCCATCAGGTCAAGGCTGCTGGTCATCGCGCGGCTTATCCTTGCTCTTGGTGGCGGGTTGCTCCTCGTCAAACAGGATGTTGGAGCCCTGGCGGTCGAGATCCTCGAACTGCTCCGAGCGAATGGCCCAGAAGAAGACGGCCCCCGCGATGATGACGAACAGGATGGCGATGGGGATGAGGACAAAAATGATGTTCATGGAAACTACCTTGGCATTTATCCGTGGCAATCGACCCCCATGGTAACCCTGTTCGGGCAGGGGGCCAGCCGCTATCAGTGAGAAATGTGGCCTGCATCGGAGGCAGGCCACATGTTCAGCGTTTTCCCTGCTTGCTCATCGATTGAGACGCATGGAGTTGGTGACGACTATGAGGGAGCTCAGGGACATGCCTGCTGCCGCCAGATAGGGGGGTAGCCAGCCGCTTGCCGCGAGTGGCAGCACCAGCAGGTTGTAACCGATGGACCAGGCAAAGTTCTCCTGGATGATCCGGCGGGTGCGCAGCGCCAGGGCGCGCGCCGTCAGCAGGCGGGAGAGGTCATCGGCCAGCAGGATGGCGTCGGCGCTGTTTTTCGCCAGATCCGTGCCACCTGCCATGGCGAAGGAGGCATGGGCACCGGCCAGCACGGGAGCGTCGTTGATGCCATCCCCCACCATGATGCTGATGTCTCCCGCCGCTTCCCGGGCCTTGAGGTAGGCCAGCTTGCCATCTGGGGTGACCCCTTTCACCAGCTCATCGACCCCGAGTTCACGGGCAACAGTGTCGGCCTGAGGGGAGCTGTCGCCGGTGAGAATGGTGGTTTGCAGGCCGGCCGCCTTGAAGGCCTGGATCAAGGCCCCTGCATCCGCACGCACGGTATCGGCCAGGGTGAAGCGGGCCAGCGGCCTGGTCTCGTCGGCCAGATAGATGGCCAGCCCCTGAGCGGCATTCTGTTTGTCACTCAGCCCGAGCCAGCGGGCACTGCCGATGCGGTAATGCTTGCCTGCGATCCTGCCCTGGATGCCGTGGCCGATGACGGGCGTCACCTCGCTGGCGGCCAGCAGCACGGCATCGTCTGCCCCCTTGCTGCGAAACGCGCGGGCTATGGGGTGTTCGGAGTAGGCTTCCAGCGCGCGGGCGATGGCCAGGCACTCGTCTTCGCCAAGCTCCGCCAGGGGCTGGACGCCCACCAGGCTGATATTGCCGGTGGTCAGGGTACCTGTCTTGTCCATCACGATCCGGTTGGCCCGGGTCAGCACATCCAGCACGTGGCCGCGGCGCAGCAGGATGCCGCTGCGGGTCAGGTGGGCGGTGGCCGAGGTGAGCGCCGTCGGGGTCGCCAGTGACAGGGCGCAGGGGCAGGTGGCCACCAGCACTGACAGGGTGACCCAGAAGGCCCGCTCCGGGGCATGGAAGTGCCAGAAGGTCCAGACCGCAGCGGCGATGAGCAGCAGCACCAGGATGAAATGGCGGGAGAGCACATCAGCCAGCTGGGCGATGGCGGGTTTGTCATCCAGCGCACTGTCCTGCAACCGCATGATCTGGGCGAGGCGCGACTCTTCGATGGGGTGGTTGACCCGGATCTCCAGCGGCGCATCCGTGCTGATGGTGCCGGCGAAGACGGGATCTCCCGCCTGCTTGAGCAGGGGCAGTTGCTCGCCGGTCAGCATGGCTTCGTTGAGGCTGGCCTGCCCCAGGGTGATGATGCCGTCTGCTGGCAGGGTGGCACCCGCCAGCACCCGGACCCTGTCCCCCACCCGCAGCGTCTTGGCGGGCACCTCGTGTTCGCCATCTGCATCGATGCGGGTGGCCATGATGGGCACCAGACGCGCCAGGTTGGAGCTGGACTCGGACGCCTTGCGCCTCGCCCTCAGCTCGAGCAGGCGCCCCAGCAGCAGGAAGAAGACGAACATGGTGATGGAGTCGTAATAGACCTCACCCGTGTTGAAGACGGTAGCCCAGATGGAGGCGACGAAGGCACCGATGAGGGCCAGCGACACCGAGACATCCATGGAGAGGTGGCCCTGTTTCAGGCTGCGCCAGGCGCCCACGTAAAATGGCTGGGCCGAGTAGATCATGATGGGGGTGGAGAGCAGCAGGCTTATCCACTTGAAGTAGATCATGAACTCCTCTTCCACGCTGATGAAGAGATCCATGTAGAGCGCCACGGCGCACATCATCACCTGCATGGAGCCCAGACCAGCCAGCGCCATGCGGAACATGTAGCTGCGCACCTCGCGGGCGTAGAGGGCTTCTTGCTGATGAGTCTGGAAGGGGTAGGCGCGGTAGCCTATCTTGGCGAATCCCTTGAGGATGTCGCTTAACGAGAGCCTGTCCGGATCCCACTTGATGCGGGCGCGGTGGGTGGTGGTGTTGACGTTGACATAGTGCAGGCCTGGCAACCCCATTAGGTGGCGCTCGATGAGCCAGGCGCAGGCGGCGCAGGTCAGCCCTTCCACGCTGAGCTGGCTCTCCCGCAGCGTGCCTGTTTCGGTGACAAACTCCTGCTGCACTTCGGCCAGATCGTAGTGGGTGAGGGCCGCCAGCTCGCTCGGCACCAATTCCCCCTTGATGCCGGGGGCGGTGCGGTGCTCGTAGTAACTGGCAAGGCCGCATTCGAGAATGGTCTGTGCCACGGCCTGGCAACCAGGGCAGCACATGGGTTGCACTATCCCCTTGATCTCCAGGGTAAAGTCACTGCCAGTGGGAACCGGTTCACCACAGTGAAAACAGCCGGTCATGGTCATTATCCCTCTTGGAAGCTGCCCGCGTGGGCAAGAAAAGGGAGGACGCCGTCATGCCTGGATGAACGCTGCCGCTCATCCAGGGTTCAGCGTCCCCTGGGATCGAGTTCCACCGGGGCCTTGGTCGGCAACTGCGCCGTCTCTTGCAGGCGCCACTCGTGGTTGAAGGCATCGACCCGGATGTGCCACTTGCCGTTGAGTGGCTTGTCCAGCATCAGGCGATAGACTCCCTTGCCATCGGCAGTGAGCAGATGATCGCTGTCCAGACCCGCCAGGGTCGGGTGGAACAGGGAGAGGTGCAGCGCCTGACCGGCGGGGATCTCACCCGACAGGGGCTTCAGGGTCAGCTCCTTGTCGCTGACCGAGAGCTCGACGCGGATGCCGAGGGCCTCGGCGCGATCGAACTTGCTGAGATCCTGATTAATCTCCTTGCCCTGCTTGTAATAGTCTTCCGCCACCAGGTTGACCCCATCCTTGCTGGCGATGATGGCGGTGGCGATGCTGCCTACCACGGCGGCGCAGGGGAGGGCGATGATGAACCAGGGCCAGAATTGGCGATACCAAGGTTGAGTCATGGTGCTACCGAAACAAATGGTTAACGAAATGGAGGGATTCTAGCCAACACAAGATAACAAAAAGCCTCGAAGAGTCGAGGCTTTTTGCTGCGTAATCACGTGGTTATCACATGTTACTGCTTATTTTACTGCGCCTGGTGGGACAAACTGTAGACATAGGACGCCAGCAGGTGGACCTTGTCTTCTCCCAGGATATCCTTCCAGGCTGGCATCACGCCGTGACGCCCATGGGTGATGGTCTGCTCAACCACCTGACGGGAGCCGCCATACAACCAGGTGTTGTTGGTGAGATCCGGCGCGCCGAAGGCGATGCCGCCCTTGGCATCCGGGCCGTGACAGGCGGCGCACATGGCGAAACGGGCTTCCCCCTTCTTGGCTTCCACCAGATCCACCTTGCGGCCGGAGAGGCTCAGCACGTAGGAGGCCACTTCCTTGACCCCGTCCTGACCCAGGATCTCGCCCCAGGCGGCCATGATCCCCTGACGACCGCCCATGATGGTGGTCTTGATCTGATCCGGCGCTCCGCCCCACTGCCATTCGCTGTCGGTCAGGTTCGGGAAACCGCGACCACCGCGGGCATCGGAGCCGTGGCACTGGGAGCAGTTCTGCAGGAACAGACGCTGACCCACTTTCAGGGCTTCCGGGTCCTTGGCGATCTCGGTGATTTCCTTGTAGTTCTTGCCGTCGGCCTGGTAGGTCAGCTCACGGAACTTGGCGCCATAGACCTCGTCGGCCTTGGCCAGTTCCCGATCGTACTCCACCGCGCGCCCTTCGTCCTTGGCAGAGGCAGCCGCTGCCTTGGATTCGGCCAGGGAGCGAACGTCCTGGTTGGAGCTCTGCCAGCCCAGCAGACCCTTCCAGTTGCCCAGACCCGGGAAGGCGAGTAGGTAGATGAGACCGGTGACGATGAAGAAGAGGAACATATAGGACCACCACTTCGGCAGGGGGTTGTTGATCTCCTCTATGCCGTCGAAGGTGTGCCCCATGGGCTTGCCCTCTTCGGTCCCCATCTTGTCCTTCATGCACCACATCAGCAGCAGGAAGCAGCCGAGTATGGTGCCCAGACTTATGACGGTCACAAAAATGCTAAACAAAGTGCTCATTATTGCTTCGCTCCTGCGTTCTTGTTATCAGCACTGGGTTGCTCGTCATCGGCAAAAACCAGGTTGGCAGCCTCATCGAAGGAGGCCTTGCGGCGTTTGCTGTATGCCCAGACGATGATGCCGATCATGATGATCATCAGCAGCAGGGTGTACAGGCCGCGAAATGTGCCGTAATCCATATCCCGACTCCTTATTTCAGGGCATGACCCAGTGATTGCAGATAGGCCACCAGGGCATCCAGCTCGGTCTTGCCCTTGACTGCCTCAGACGCACCCTCGATGTCGGCATCGGTATAGGGCACCCCGAAGTGATCCCGGAACAGCGCCAGCTTCTTGCCGGTCAGCTCACCGGTCAGGACGTTGGTCTCGAGCCAGGGGAAGGCGGGCATGTTGGATTCCGGTACCACGTCCCGCGGGTTGATGAGGTGGGCGCGATGCCAGTCGTCGGAGTAGCGGCCGCCGACCCGGGCCAGATCCGGACCGGTACGCTTGGAGCCCCACAGGAAGGGGTGCTCCCACACGCTCTCACCGGCGACCGAGTAGTGGCCATAGCGCTCGGTCTCGGCACGGAACGGGCGGATCATCTGGCTGTGGCAGACGGTGCAGCCCTCGCGGATGTAGATGTCGCGTCCTTCCATCTGCAGGGCGGTGTAGGCCTTGAGGCCCTCCACCGGCTCGTTGGTCTGCTTCTGGAAGAAGAGCGGCGTGATCTCCACCAGGCCCCCCAGGCTGATGGCAAAGATGATGCCTATCACCAGCATGGGGACGCTCTTTTCAAAAATTTCGTGACGGTTATTGTTGCTCATGCTTTAAACCCCTTCAGATCAGGCTGGCTGTGCGACGGGTTCCAGGGAACCCTTGGGCGCAGTGACGGTGCGATAGGCGTTGTAAGCCATCAGCAGCATGCCGGTGACGAAGAAGCAGCCACCCAGGAAGCGCACGAAGTAGAAGGGATAGGAAGCTTGCAGCGCCTCCACGAAGCTGTAGGTCAGGGTGCCGTCATCATTGACCGCACGCCACATCAGACCCTGCATCACCCCGGAAATCCACATGGAGACGATGTAGAGCACGGTGCCCACGGTCGCCAGCCAGAAGTGGACGTTGATCAGGCGGATGCTGTACATGCGGCCCTGATCGAACAGGTTCGGGATCAAGTGATACACGGCGCCGATGGATACCATGGCAACCCAGCCCAGGGCACCGGAGTGGACGTGACCTATGGTCCAGTCTGTGTAGTGGGAGAGGGCGTTGACCGTCTTGATCGCCATCATGGGGCCTTCGAAAGTGGACATGCCGTAGAACGACAGGGACACGATCAGGAAGCGCAGGATGGGGTCATAGCGCAGCTTGTGCCAGGCACCGGAGAGGGTCATGATGCCGTTGATCATGCCGCCCCAGGAGGGGACAAACAGGATGAGGGACATCACCATGCCCAGGGACTGCGCCCAGTCGGGCAGCGCGGTGTAATGCAGATGGTGCGGACCGGCCCAGATATAGAGGGAGATCAGCGCCCAGAAGTGCACGATGGAGAGACGGTAGGAGTAAACCGGACGCCCCGCCTGCTTGGGCACGAAATAGTACATCATCCCCAGGAAGCCGGCGGTGAGCAGGAAGCCGACCGCGTTGTGGCCATACCACCACTGCACCATGGCATCCATGGCGCCGGAGTACATGGAGTAGGACTTCATGCCGGAGAGTGGCACTTCCATGTTGTTGACGATGTGCAGCACGGCCACGGTGATGATGAAGGCACCGAAGAACCAGTTCGCCACATAGATGTGGGAGGTGGTGCGCTTGACCAGGGTGCCGAAGAAGACAATGGCATAGCTCACCCAGACCACGGCGATGGCGATGTCGATGGGCCATTCCAGCTCGGCATACTCCTTGGAGGTGGTGTATCCCAGTGGCAGACTGATGGCGGCGGCGAGGATGATCGCCTGCCAGCCCCAGAACACGAAGGAGGCGAGCGGGCCGCCAAACAATCTTGCCTGGCAGGTGCGCTGTACCACGTAGAAGGAGGTGGCCATCAGGGCACTGCAACCAAACGCAAAGATGACCGCGTTGGTATGCAGGGGACGCAGGCGACTGTAGGTCAGCCAGGGGGTATCAAAGTTGAGGGCAGGCCAGATCAACTGGGCTGCGATCAGTACACCAACCGACATACCGACAATTCCCCAGACAATCGTCATGACGGTGAACTGGCGCACAACGGTGTAGTTGTACTCAGGGTGGTTTGTTGTATGGCTCATCGTTGTATTCCGCTTCCGATGCTGTTGTTTGTTTTTCGCCCGGTAATCGGGGCCATTTTCACCCCTGATTTGCAAAATCCTCTCGTTAACATCTGTTAATAAAAGGAAAAGCAAAAGGTGGTTAAATGAAAATTCATTGAGAATGATACTGAACTGACCGGTAAAATAACAGTACAAACAGTGATATATTTGGCTCCAGCGGGTCTGGTGCCCGCCAGTTTTTACCTTGCGCAAGATCACGAAAATCGCATTTTTAAAGTACCTTACAGGGCTGTTTTTTCATGAAAGAGAGACTCACTTCACGCAAAATCGTGCACTTGACGATCGTTTTGGCCATTTTGCTCTCCTTGATGGCCTATCGGACCTGGTTTTCGGGCCCGCCGAGGGGGGAGGCGACGGCAACAAATGATCAGATTTGTGATCTGTCCCACAGCAGTTGTCCCCTTCTCGTCGGTGGCAAGCCCCTGACGGCCAGCATAGACGGCTTGCCGATCCGCCCTGAACATGACTTTGTGTTGCGCCTTCAGGGGGGATCCCCCGCCATCACCCCCATCAAGGCCTGGCTGGAGGGCAAGACCATGTTCATGGGGCTCATTCCGGTGCAACTCGAGGCGAAGGAGGGGGGCTGGCAGGGGGCCGCTCAGGTTGGGAGCTGCACCACTGAGGCCATGGAGTGGCTGCTCAATATCGAGTGGAGCAATGGCCAGCGCCAGCAACTGGCGCTGGGGGTTTCTCACTGACAGGAGGCCGCTGTTTGCGGCCCAGGAGGGGGGCGAAGTGAAATTTGATTTGAATTTTTCAGGCAGGTCGGTACCTTGCATTCATTATCAAGGAGTGAAGTTCATTTAATCATGATTGAAAAACAAGCATTTTATCGCACCCTCAACCAGCAGGCCCAGGCACTGCTGGAGGGTGAACCCGACCTGATTGCCAACCTGGCGAACCTGTCTGCCCTGCTCAATCAGGAGCTGGCTGACATCAACTGGGTCGGTTTTTATCTGTTGCAAGGGGAAACCCTGGTGCTCGGCCCCTTCCAGGGCAAGCCGGCCTGCGTGCGCATTCCGGTGGGCCGCGGCGTCTGCGGCACGGCGGTGGCCGAGGGCAAGACCCAGCTGGTGGACGACGTACACCAGTTCACGGGTCACATCGCCTGCGACGGCGCCAGCAATTCTGAAATCGTGATTCCGCTGCGTCGCGGTGGTGAGATCATCGGGGTGCTGGACGTGGATAGTCCGATTTTTAACCGTTTCGACCAGGAGGACCGGATTGGCCTCGAAGAAACGGTGCAAATTTTGGAAAGCATGCTCTAAGTCATTGCTAGATGGTTCGCAAAAGGTCCCAAGCTCTCTATAATAGGGCCTTTGTTGTGTTCGGGCATGCCCGTGCGTCTATATGAAAGCCAAGGTTATACATGGAAAACACTGAAAAGCTGAAGAACAGTAAAGAGATCGTTGCCTACCTGGTCGAGAAATTCCCGGCCTGCTTCATCGCTGAAGGAGAGGCCAAGCCACTCAAGATTGGCATCTTCCAGGATCTGGCCGCGCGTCTTGCTGATGACGAGAGAGTCTCCAAGACCATGCTGCGCTCTGCTCTGCGTCAATACACCTCCAGCTGGCGTTACCTGCATGGCCTCAAGGCTGGCCAGGCCCGTGTCGATCTGGATGGCAACCCCGGTGAGCTGCTGACCGAAGAGCACATCGAACATGCCAAACAGGCCCTCAAGGAGAGCAAAGAGCGTGTCTTTGCCAGCCGCCGCACCAACACCAAGGAGAAGGAAGACAAGCCCAAGCAGCCGCGCCGCAACGCGCCGCGCAAGGCCGATGCTCCTCGCTCCGACAAGCCCAAGTCCGCTCCCAAGGCCGCGCCTGTAGCCGATGCTCCTCTGGTCAAAGTGGATGCCGCCACCCTGAAAGTGGATCAAGGCGTGCGCGTCGTGCTGGGCAAGTCTCCTGTGCCTGCGACCATCAAGGAAGTGACCAAGGATGACGTACAGGTTCAATTGCAGACCGGCATGATGTTGCGGGTCAAGTTCGAGCATCTGGTTCTCTAAGGAGACGAATGTTGAAGCATGGCGTGATTCGTTTTTCCCTCGTTGCCTGTAGCCTGGCGCTCGCCGGGCTCGCACAGGCCATCGAGCCGGTGCTCAAGGAAAGTGATTTGCCTGTGTTGGCTCAGGAGAGCCAACATGCTACGGCCAGCAAGCGAATTGCCAATCTGTTTACCCGCTCTCACTACAAACAGTTCAAGTTGGACGATGCCTTTTCCTCCGTGATATTTGACAAATATCTGGAGAATCTGGACTACAGCCGCAACCTGTTTCTGGCCTCTGACATCAGCCGTTTTGAAAAGTACCGTACCGGTTTTGACACCGACCTCGAGAGAGGGCGTCTGGCTCCGGCCTACGAGATGTTCAACCTGAGTCAGCAGCGGCGTTACGAGCGGTTCGAATACGCCCTCAAACTGCTCGACACTCCCCTGGATTTCACCCAGCCTGACAATTACATCTTCGATCGGGAAGGGGCTCCCTGGCCCAAAGACGAGGCCGAGCTCAACGAGCTGTGGCGTCAACGGGTCAAGTTCGATGCCCTGAGCCTCAAGCTCAGCGGCAAGGAGTGGCCCGAGATCAAGGAGCTGCTTGGCAAGCGTTACAACAACGCCATCAAGCGGATGTCCCAGACCGAGAGCGAGGATGTGTTCCAGCTCTTCATGAACTCCTTCGCCCGTGCCATCGAGCCCCACACCAGTTACCTCTCGCCGCGCAGCGCCGATCGCTTCAACACCGAGATGAATCTCTCGCTGGAAGGTATTGGGGCCGTGCTGCAGGCGGAAGATGACTTCACCGTCATCCGCTCCCTGGTGCCCGGCGGCCCGGCAGCCAAGTCCAACCACCTCAAGCCCGATGACAAGATCACCGGGGTGGGGCAGGACGACGGCAAGATTGTCGATGTGATCGGCTGGCGTCTCGATGACGTGGTCGAACTCATCAAGGGCCCGAAAGGCAGCAAGGTGAAGCTGGAGATCCAGCGCGGCAAGGGCGCGACCGCCAAGACCGAGCTGGTTGAGCTGACCCGTGACAAGGTGCGTCTGGAAGACAGGGCCGCCAAGTCCAAGGTGATCACCGCCGAAGGCAAGAAGATAGGGGTGCTCGAGGTCCCGAGCTTCTACGTCAATCTCCATGACGACGTCATCAAGGAGCTCTCCAGCCTCAACAAGCAGAAGATCGATGGTCTCATCGTCGATCTGCGTGGCAACGGCGGCGGTGCCCTGACCGAAGCCTCGGCCCTGAGTGGTTTGTTCTTCGCCAGCGGTCCCGTAGTGCAAATTCGTGATCATATGGGCCGTATCACGGTCAATGGTGACGACGACGGCAACGTCTACTACGGCGGCCCCATGTCGGTGATGATCGACCGTTACAGCGCCTCGGCCTCTGAGATCTTCGCCGCCGCCATGCAGGATTACGGCCGCGCCCTGATCCTCGGTGAGAACTCGTTCGGCAAGGGCACGGTGCAGCAGCATCGCAGCCTCGCCAAGGTCTACGACTTCTACGAGCAGCCGCTGGGTCACGTGCAGTACACCATCGCCAAGTTCTACCGGATCGATGGTGGCAGCACCCAGAACAAGGGGGTGGCACCGGACATCGGCTTCCCGACCGCGGTTTCGCCGGACGAGACCGGGGAGAGCCGGGAGTTCAACGCCTTGCCCTGGGACAAGATAGCTTCGGCCAGTTACGACAAGCTGGGGGACTTCTCCAGTCTGCTGCCCAGGTTGAAGTCGGCTCACGATGCGCGGATCGCCAAGGATCCTGAATTTGCCTACGTGCTGCAGGACATCAAGGAGTATCAGGCGGATCAGGACAAGAAGTCGGTCTCTCTGAACGAAGCCGAGCGACTGGCGGATCAGGCCAAGCAGGACGAGAAGGCGCTGGCGCGAGCCAACGAGCGACTGACCCGTCTTGGCAAGCCGACGGTGAAGAGCCTGGATGAACTGCCGACCGATTTCGAGGCCCCTGACGAGTATCAGATTGAAGCCGCGAACATCACGGCGGATCTGGCAAGGCTCAGCAAGGGCTGAGAATCCAGGGTGCATCGCATGAATACAAGGGCGACTTCGGTCGCCCTCTCTTTTGGCGGAATGCAAACTATTTGACCCTGCCGAATCGTTGTGACAGCCTCTGACACGTCAATAACAAAGCGTGGAAGCACACAATAATGACCGATCACTCCCAGGCCATGACGGCCAAGTATCGCCAGGATTACCGGGCGCCCCTCTACTGGATCGACAGCATCGATCTCGATTTTCAACTGCAGGAGCCCCTGACCCGGGTCACCGCCATCTCCCGCCTGCGCCGCAACGGCGAGCACAACGAGCCGCTGGTGCTGGATGGGGAAGGATTGGTCTTGCACAGCGTCAGCGTGGACGGTGTCCCCTTCACCCAGTTCGAGCAGGGGGAGAGCAGTCTGACCCTGTTCAACCTGCCTGCCGAATGTGTGCTTACCATAGTCACGGATCTGGATCCCGCCGCCAACACGGCGCTGGAAGGGCTCTACAAGTCCGGCGACGCCTACTGCACCCAGTGCGAGGCAGAAGGATTCCGGCGTATCACCTATTACCTGGACCGGCCCGACATTCTGGCCCGTTACAGCACCCGCATCACCGCCGACAAATCCCAGTTCCCTTTCTTGCTCTCCAACGGCAACAAGGTCGACAGCGGCGATCTGGGTGACGGCCGTCACTTTGTGCAGTGGCAGGATCCCTTCCCCAAACCCAGCTACCTGTTTGCCCTGGTGGCCGGTGATTTCGACGTGGAGCGGGGTAGCTACGCTACCCGTAGTGGCCGCAAGGTGGCTCTGGAGATCTTCGTCGACAAGGGGAACCTAGATCGCGCCGGTTTCGCCATGGAGAGCCTGATCAACGCTATGCGCTGGGACGAGCAGCGTTTCGGCCTCGAGTATGACCTCGACATCTACATGATCGTCGCGGTGGACTTCTTCAACATGGGCGCCATGGAGAACAAGGGGCTGAACATCTTCAACTCCAAGTTCGTGCTGGCCAACCCGGCGACCGCCACCGACAGCGACTACCACGGCATCGAGCGGGTGATCGCCCACGAATACTTCCACAACTGGACCGGCAACCGCGTCACCTGCCGCGACTGGTTCCAACTCAGTCTCAAAGAGGGGCTGACGGTGTTCCGGGATCAGGAGTTCTCCTCTGATCTGGGCTCACGCGGCGTCAACCGCATCAACAACGTGCGTACCGTGCGCGGGCCGCAGTTCGCCGAAGATGCCGGCCCCATGGCTCACCCCATTCGCCCGGATGTGGTGATCGAGATGAACAACTTCTACACCCTGACCGTCTACGAGAAGGGCTCTGAAGTGATCCGCATGCTGCACACCCTGCTGGGTGAAGCTGCCTTCCAGGCCGGTATGCGTCTCTACTTCGAGCGTCACGATGGCTCGGCCGCCACCTGCGATGACTTCGTGCAGGCGATGGAGGATGCCTCCGGTGTGGATCTCGGCCGTTTCCGCCGTTGGTACAGCCAGTCCGGCACGCCCGAGCTGACCGTGACCGACGAGTACGATGCCGAAAGCGGCGTCTATCGCCTGCACGTGCGCCAGCACACGCCGCCGACCCAGGATCAGCCGCAAAAATTGCCGCTGCACATCCCCCTCGACATCGAACTCTATGACGAGCAGGGTGCCGTCATTGCGCTGCAATATCAGGGCAAGGCCATCGGCAACGTGCTCGATGTGCTGGAAGAAGAGCAGACCTTCGAATTCGATCAGGTGCCGGTCAAGCCGGTTCCCTCCCTGCTGCGGGACTTCTCCGCGCCGGTCAAGCTGCACTATGACTACAGCGATGAAGCGCTTGCCTTCCTGATGCGCTTTGCTCGCAACGAGTTTGCCCGCTGGGATGCTGCCCAGATGCTGATCAACAAGGCGGTCATCGACGGGGTGGCGCGGGTGCAGCAGGGGCAGGGGGTTGAGCTCTCCCAAACCCTGCTGGCGGCCTTCGTCGCCATTCTGGACGAGGCCGAGCTGGACTCGGCTCTCAAGGCGGAGATCCTGGCGCTGCCAGGTGAAGCGACCCTGGCCGAGCTGTTCGAGGTGGCCGACATCGATGCCATCCATAGGGTGCGGGATGCCATCCACAGCCAGCTCGCCGAGGCCTTCGGCACGCGCCTGGCCACCACCTATGAGCGCCTGCGGCTGATGGGGTATAGGGTGATCCATGGCGACACCGCCAAACGTGCCCTCAAGGGGGTGGTGCTCGGCTATCTGGCGGCGCTGGATGCAGATCATGCCGATGCACTGGTGCGCGAGCAGTACGCAGCGGCCGACAACATGACCGACACCCTGGCGGCGCTGCAGGTGGCCAACGGCTATCTGCTGCCATGCCGCGCCGCACTGATGGCCGACTTCGAAGGCAAGTGGGCCCATGACGGCCTGGTGCTGGACAACTGGCTGCGCCTGGTGGGCAGCAAGCCTGCCGCCGACGTGCTGGATGAGGTGAAGTTGGCGATGGCCCACCCCACCTTCAGCATCCGCAACCCGAACCGGTTGCGGGCGCTCATCGGCAGCTTCGCCATGAACAACCAGGTGCAGTTCCACGCGGTGGATGGCAGCGGCTATCGCTTCCTGACTGATCTCTTGATCGCGCTCAACGAGGTCAATCCCCAGGTGGCGTCCCGCCTCATCACCCCGCTCATTCAGTTCAAGCGACTGGATGAAGGGCGCAAGACGCTTATCCGGGCCGAGCTGACCCGTCTGGCCAACCTCGAGGGGCTGGCGCGGGATCTGTTCGAGAAGGTAAGCAAGGCACTGGCGCAGTAAGGGTGCAGGTCACGGGCAGGGGAGCCAGGCTCTCCTGCCCGTTTTTCATCAAGAGGAGGGGGAATGAGGCAGTACACCTTTCGGCTGGCCCTTGGCCGCGACGAGATCATGCTGATGTACCAGGGCCAGGCCAGACGGCTGGTGGTGCGCACCGAGCAGGGGTTGACCATAGAGTTGAGCCTGGAAAAGATCCGCTCCTTCGTCAGCGTCAACGGGGTGCACGGCTACTTTCGGCTGGTCACCCAGGAAGATCACCGCTTTGTTCGCCTGGAGAGGCTCTCCTGAGTGCCGCTCACTCTCTAAGAGAGCAGTGTTCTTCTTGGATCATTCCGTAGGCTTCTGCCTCGAAAGGGTCGCTTGCCGTAGTCGAACCACTCGTGTGAGCGTCCTATAGAGGGGAATACGCCTGCTTGCGACGCCAAATACAGGACGATGAACGCCAGGCTAGCCCGAAACGCATAAATTAACAAAACATGAACACAATTCCGGGTAAATATCTGCTTTAAGTCACTATCTATCCGGTTAATCGACTAACAGCCAGTGCGATTTTCTAAATTTTAGCGACTTGGCAAAATTTATCACAACCCAAGCCGTGATCTGCCCCTTGTTTTTAACATCCCGTTATCACCTTTGCTCGCCTTCCTTGATCCAACTCATTACACTTCGCAGCAACTCTGTACCGGCGCACATCCTGGGTGGATGTCGCCGTGTCTGTGATGTCGTCCGATAAGGAAACTAGCAATGGCATTGAAAGACGCCCCTACCTCAGTTCTGCTCGAAAACGTTCTCAGCCTGATCCATCAGAAATTGCCCAAGAACAGCGCCTCCCTGGTCGAATGCTTCGTCGCCAAGTTCTACGGCAACATGGCGAGCACCGACCTGCACGATCGCAATGACAGCGATCTCTACGGGGCGGCGCTGAGCCTGTGGAATGCGCTCAACCAGCGCACCAGCACAGAGCCCTATATCCGGGTCTACAACCCCGAGCTGACCCGCCACGGATGGCAGTCTCCCCATACCATCGTCGAGATCATCCTGCAGGACTCCCCGTTCCTGGTGGATTCCATCCGCATGGCCCTCAAGCGTCGGGGCATCACGGCCCACATGATGTTGCACCAGCCGCTGCACCTCATTCGCGGCAGCGAAGGCAAGATTGGCGCCATCCTGGATCTCGACAATACGGCTTCCCAGACCTCGGTCGAGACCGCCTTCCTCATCGAGATCGATCATCTTACGGATGAGGAGCAGATGGATGCCCTGACCGCCGAGCTCAACTCGGTGGCGAGGGAAGTGGCCCTGGCGGTCGGGGATTGGCAACCCATGCTGGGTCGCCTGAACGAGATCATCGAGGAGTTGCCCAAGCGCAAGAACCCGGTCAGCCAGGCCGAGGTGGACTCCTGCGTCGCCTTCCTGAAATGGGTCGCCGCCCACAACTTCACCCTGATGGGCTATCGCCGTTATGACGTCAAGGCGGTGGAGGGGGATCACGAGATCCTGCCCCAGCCGGAATCCAGCCTGGGCCTGATGAAGAACTCCATCAAGGACGAAGGCCAGCGCCTGGGCAGCATGCCCGCCAGCGCCCGTCACGCGGCCCTGAGCTCTGACTTGCTGATCCTCACCAAGTCCAACGCCAAGTCCCGGGTACACCGTCCGGCCTATGTGGATTACATCGGCATCAAGCGCTTCGACGAACACGGTAAAGTGGTGGGGGAAGATCGCTTCATCGGTCTCTACGCCTCCTCCATCTACAACACCAGCGCCACCCAGATCCCCCTCATCAGCCACCGCCTTGAGCGCATCATGGCCTCCTCCGGTCACGAGAAGGGCTCCCACGCCTACAAGGCGTTGCTCAACGTGCTGGAGACCTATCCGCGCGACGAGCTTATTCAGGCCCGTGAAGAGGAGCTGCTGGCCACCGGCCTCGGCGTGCTGGAGATGCAAGAGCGTGACATGCTGCGCCTGTTCGTGCGTCGCGACGTCTACGGCCGTTTCTTCTCCTGCATGGTCTATGTCACCAAGGAGCGCTACAACACGGCGCTGCGGGTCAAGACCCAGCAAATTTTGCAGAAGTATTTTGGCAGCAGCTTTGATGTGGAGTTCAACGTCTACTTCACCGAAGGCGTGCTGGCACGGACCCACTACATAGTGCGGGTCAACAACAACAACGTGGATGTGGATGTGAACGAAGTACAGAACAACCTGATTGAAGCGGCCCGCAGCTGGGACGACCGCCTGGACTCCGTGCTGCTCTCCCATTATGGGGAAGCCCGAGGCAACGAACTGCGCCGCCGTTTCAGCACTGCCTTCCCTCGTGCTTACAAGGAAGACGTGCTGCCGGGCTCTGCCGTGGCCGACATCATGGCCCTCGATGGCCTGAGTGAAGCCGAGCCGCTGGGCATGCTGTTCTACCGTGCCCAGGAAGAAGAGAACGATCGTCGGGTGCGTCTCAAGCTGTTCCACCGCACCGAACCCATCCACCTCTCCGACGTCTTGCCCATGCTGGAAAACATGGGGCTGCGCGTCATCGGTGAGACGCCCTATCAGGTGCGCACCCCGAGTGGCGAGATCTTCTGGATCCTCGACTTCTCCATGCTGCTGCGCGGCGATCAGCCGTTCGATCTGGCCCAGAGCCAGCAGCGCTTCCAGCAGGCCTTCGCCGCCATCTGGAACAAGACCCTGGAAGATGACGGTTTCAACCGCCTGGTGCTGGGGGCCGGTCTCACCGGTCGCCAGGTCTCTGTGCTGCGCGCCTATGCGAAATACATGCGCCAGACCGGCGTCTCCTTCAGCCAGTCCTATATCGAGGAGACCCTGACCCGTTATCCCGACATCGCAGAGCTGCTGTTCACCCTGTTCGAGCAGCGCCTCAACCCCGCGATCAAGCAGGATGCCAAGGCCCAGACCAAGCTGCACGAGCAGCTCGCCGCCAAGCTGGATCAGGTGGCCAACCTGGACGACGATCGCATCATCCGCCGCTACATGGAGATGATCGACGCCACCCTGCGCACCAACTACTACCAGCCGGATCAGGAGGGTCAGGCCAAGCCCTACATCTCCTTCAAGCTGGCCCCCTCCAGCATCACCGACATGCCGCTGCCGCTGCCGAAATTCGAGATCTTCGTCTACTCGCCGCGGGTGGAAGGGGTGCATCTGCGCTGGGGCAAGGTGGCCCGTGGTGGCCTGCGCTGGTCCGATCGCAAGGAAGATTTCCGCACCGAGGTGCTGGGTCTGGTCAAGGCGCAGCAGGTGAAGAACACCGTCATCGTGCCGGTCGGCGCCAAGGGCGGCTTCTATTGCAAGCAGATGCAGGCGGGGGCGCCCCGTGCCGTCATCCAGGAAGAGGGCAAGGCCTGCTATCGCCTCTTCATCCGCGGCCTGCTCGATGTCACCGACAACATCATCAAGGGGGAGGTGATCCCGCCCAAATCCGTGGTGCGTCACGACGAGGATGACTACTACCTGGTCGTGGCCGCCGACAAGGGCACCGCCACCTTCTCCGACATCGCCAACGAGATAAGCCAGGAGTATGGCCACTGGCTCGGTGATGCGTTCGCCTCCGGCGGCTCGGTCGGTTATGACCACAAGAAGATGGGCATCACGGCGCGCGGCGCCTGGGAATCGGTCAAGCGTCACTTCCGCGAGATCGGCGTCAACTGCCAGACCACCGACTTCACCTGCGTGGGGATAGGTGACATGGCCGGCGACGTGTTCGGCAATGGCATGCTGCTCTCCGAGCACACCCAGCTGGTGGGCGCCTTCAACCACATGCACATCTTCATCGACCCGACCCCCGATGCGGCCAGGAGCTTCGTCGAGCGGCAGCGGCTGTTCGAGCTGCCGGGTTCGAGCTGGGATGACTACAACCGGGAGCTCATCTCGGCAGGGGGCGGCATCTTCCTGCGCTCCGCCAAGTCCATCAAGCTGAGCCCGCAAATTCAGACCCTGCTCGGCACCGACAAGGTCAGCATGGCCCCGAACGAGCTGATCAAAGCGCTGCTCTGCCTCAACGTGGACCTGCTCTGGAACGGCGGCATCGGCACCTATGTGAAGAGCGCCCGCGAGAGCGACGCCGACGTGGGGGATCGCAGCAACGACGTGCTGCGGGTCAATGGCCGTGACCTGCGAGCCCGCATCGTGGGCGAGGGCGGCAACCTCGGCTTCACCCAGCTTGGCCGGGTGGAGTACGCCAGCCAGGGCGGTCACATCAACACCGACTTTACCGACAACGTGGGCGGGGTGGATTGCTCCGACAACGAGGTCAACATCAAGATACTGCTGAACCAGCTGGTGGCCGCAGGCGACATGACCCTCAAGCAGCGCAACCAGATGCTGTACGAGATGACCGACGACGTGGCCCAGATCGTCATCACCAACGCCTATCGCCAGTCCCAGTCCATCTCGGTCACGGCGTTCCGTGGCGCCGAGCAGTTGAAAGAGCAGCAACGCTTCATTCAGGGGCTGGAGCGCGAAGGCAAGCTGGACCGTGCGCTGGAGTTCCTCCCTTCCGACGAAGAGCTCTCCGAGCGGATGGCGGCAGGGCAGGGGCTGACCCGTCCCGAGCTGGCGGTGCTGGTGGCCTACGGTAAGATGGTGCTCAAAGAGCAGCTCAACTGCCCGGAAGTGACCGAGGAGCCCTTCCTCGCCAACATGCTGGTCACCAGCTTCCCGGCCCAGTTGCAGCAGCAGTTCGGTGCCGAGTTGGCTCAGCACCCGCTGCGCGGCGAAATCATCGCGACCCGGGTGGCCAACATGCTGGTCAACGACATGGGGCTCAACTTCGCCAGCCGGATGAAGGACGAGACCGGTGCCTCGGTGGCCGAAGTGGCTTGCTGCTTCGCCATGGCCCGGGAGGTGTTCGGTCTGGGTACCCTGTGGCGTGACATCGAAGGGTGTGACAACCTGGTGGACGCCAACACCCAGCTCGAGCTGATGTTCTACAGCCGCCGCATCGTGCGCCGCGCCACTCGCTGGTTCCTGCGCGCCCGCAACCGCACCTGGAGCATCGGCGAGAACATCGCCTTCTTCCGTCCGGCCTTCGAGACCCTGGGGGAGCACCTCTACGAGGTGATGGACGAGAGCGAAGTGGCCGAGCATCGCCAGGCCGTCGCCGCCCTGGTGGCCAAACAGGTGCCGGAAGCCATCGCCCGTCAGGTGGCTCACATGAGCAGCCTGTTCTCCAGCCTGGATCTGGCGCAGATTGCCGCGGAGCACAAGACCGACATCCTGCGCGCCGCCAACGTTTACTACCGTCTCGGCGCCAAGCTCGATCTGCACTGGTTCCTCGAGCAGATCAACCATCAACCGGTGGGCAACCACTGGCAGGCGATGGCCCGGGCCTCCTTCCGCGAAGATCTGGACTGGCAGCAACGCAGCCTCACCTCAGTGGTACTGGAAGGGTGCAAAGAGCAGGGAGAATGCGCTACCATACTGGCCGACTGGATTTCGGAGCATGAGCAACTCTTGTCCCGTTGGACCCACATGTTGGCCGACTTCAAGACCACGAGCACTCACGAGTTCGCCAAGTTCTCGGTGGCCTTGCGAGAGTTGAACCTGCTCCAGTTGAATTGCCGAACCTCGGCATAACCCCAAAAGCCCCGGCCAGTTGCCGGGGCTTTTTTAAGGAGCAAACATGCTGTACCCCCTCGCCAGGCATTTTCTGTTCAAACTCAATCCCGAACAGGCACACGATCTCTCCATCAAGTATTTGCCCCGCCTTCTCGGTACACCGCTCGATTGTTTCTTCCGTCATTCACTCCCCCAACGCCCCGTCACTGTCATGGGGCTTAATTTTGCCAATCCGGTGGGACTGGCGGCCGGTCTCGATAAAGACGGGGAGTGTATCGACGCATTTGGTGCCATGGGGTTCGGTTTTATTGAAGTAGGCACTGTGACCCCCAAGCCCCAGAGCGGAAATGACAAGCCGCGGTTGTTCCGGGTAATTCCGGCGGAAGGGATCATCAACCGGATGGGATTCAACAACAAGGGTGTCGATCATCTGGTGGCCAAGGTGAAAGAGGCCAAATATCAGGGGGTGATCGGCATCAATATCGGCAAGAACAAGGACACCCCCATCGAGCAGGGCAAGGACGATTATCTGATCTGCATGGACAAGGTTTATGATCATGCCGGTTATATTGCCGTCAATATCTCTTCCCCCAACACCCCGGGGCTGCGTTCGCTGCAATATGGCGATGCGCTCGATGAATTGCTGGCTGCCCTCAAGGTTCGCCAGCAGGAGCTGGCCGCGCAATATAAGAAGTACGTTCCCCTTGCCGTTAAAATTGCCCCCGATCTCAGCCTGGATGAAATTAATCAGGTTGCCGCCTCCTTGATCAAAAACGGGATCGATGGGGTCATCGCCACCAATACCACCTTGGAGCGCGACATGATTTATGACATGCCCCATGCCGGTGAAGCAGGGGGCCTCAGCGGTCGTCCGCTCCAGCACAAGAGCACAGAGGTGATCCGCCTGCTGGCAAAGGCCCTTAATGGGGCTCTGCCTATCATAGGGGTGGGTGGTATTGACAGCGCCATGGCCGCCCGGGAGAAATTAGCGGCGGGTGCCAGTCTGGTCCAGATTTACAGCGGCTTTATTTATAAGGGCCCGAGTCTGGTCAAAGAGATCGTTACCCATATTTAAAAGATAACCGGTTGCCCTTATTTAAAGTTGCTCAAATTCTCGACATGGAATAAAGTCGAGGAACGGCTTAAGTAAGGGCAACTCCATGTGTATTCAACCCAATGACAATTGGCAGTGGCATTATGATGCTCAGGATGACCGTCTGATGCTGGATTTATCCGATCGCATGATATTCGCCACCGAATATAAGGGGCGACAACTCGTTCCCAGCTCCTTCACGACCCAACCTTTTTGTGTCGACGATGCCGCCCTCTATTATCAGCTGATGGACAAGGCCGCCGAACTCGATTGGAGTGTTCCCCATCAGGTTCAGCTGGTACTCAATGCCATCGCCGTCAGCCGCTTTTATAAACCCCTGATGCCACAAAGCTGGTTCTTTCATGAACAGCAGACTCACTTTATTCCGGATATGGGCGCCCTGGTGTGGATGGAGACTCCCCATGGCAGGGGAGAGTTCATGGTCATCGAGGCCGGCGATCAGGCGAGTGTCTGCCTGAACCTGACCGAGGAATTGGTGCTGACCGCCAGCAAGATCCTGCCTAGGTTCGCGGTGATCAAGGTGATGAATAACCGGATGCAGACCAGGAGCCGTGCCCAGGCACAATATCGACAGGTCAGCTGATACTGCCTCTGATCGTTATTTTTGGTTGATATTCATACGCCTTCGAAATAACCGACACCGGTTATTTATCGCTCGTCTCTCCTATGCCGTTGCGGCACCTTCCTTGAGTCATTTCGTCGCCGTTTGGCGCATGCCCTTCTGCGCTGGATATTGCGCTGCATCGTCTTGCCCGCGCCTCTGTGCTGGCGACAAGAGCAAGAACGGAGGGGATTGCGCCGGCCAGCCCCTTTATATTCGCGCGAACCCCAAGGTTCGGATGCCGAGTGCGGGCCGATAAGGTATAATGCGGCACTATTTTTATGGCATCCCCGTGAGCGTGATGAAAGAATTTTTTGCAACCTGCCCCAAGGGGCTGGAAAACCTGCTGGCCGTCGAGCTGACCACCCTGGGCGCGGAGCAGGTCCGTGAGACCGTGGCCGGTGTCCATTTCAAAGGCGAACTGGCCATTGGCTACAAGGCCTGTCTGTGGAGCCGTTTTGCCTCCCGCATCGTGCTGGTGCTGTCCGAATTCCAGATGAACGACGATCTGGATCTCTATCTCGGTGCCCACACCATTCCCTGGGAAGAGCACTTCCCCGGCACTGCCACCATCGCCGTGGACTTCACCGGTACCAACCCGGCCATTCGCAACACCCAGTACGGCGCGCTGAAGATCAAGGATGCCATCGTTGATCGCTTCATCAAGCGCGGCCACGTGCGCCCGGACGTCGACAAGAAGTCGCCGGACATCCGCATCATGGCGCACCTGGGCAAGGGCAAGGCCAACATCACTCTGGACCTGTCCGGCCCTGCGCTGCACCAGCGCTTCTACCGTCAGGGTACAGGCGAAGCGCCGCTCAAAGAGAACCTGGCCTGCGCCATGATTGCCCGCAGCGGCTGGACCGGCGAGCCCATGATGGACCCTATGTGCGGCTCAGGTACCTTGCTCATCGAAGCGGCCTTCATCGCCGCCGACATGGCGCCGGCGCTGCGCCGCGAACGCTTCGGTTTCGATCGCTGGCTGCAACACGATGGCGAACTGTGGCAGAGCCTGATGATGGAAGCCCAGGTGCGCGCCAAGCGCGGCATGCAGCGCTGCGAAACCAAGCTGTTTGGCTGCGATGCCGACCCCCGCGTGCTGATGAAGGCGCGCGACAACGCCAAGGCGGCCGGGGTGGCCCACCTCATCACCTTCAAGCAGGCCGATGTCACCGCGCTGGAAAACCCGCTGCCGATGCCTGCTGTGGAAGGGGAGGCCCGCGAGATCGGCATGCTGATCTCCAACCCGCCTTATGGCGAGCGTCTTGGCGAGTTCCCGGCGCTCCTGGAAGTGCACCAGGCCCTTGGCGATGCCCTGCGTCGCAGCTTCCAGGGCTGGAAGGTCACCATTCTGTCTGCTTCCCCTGAGCTCCTGAGCTGCCTGCGCCTGCGGGCCGACAAGCAGTATCGCCTGTTCAACGGCGCGCTGGAGTGTCAGCTGCGCAACTACCAGATTGCGCTCGACTCCGTGGCCTCCCAAAAAGAGGTGGCCCAGGACTTTGCAAACCGCCTGCGCAAGAATCTGAAGGCACTCGAGAAGTGGGCCAGCAAGGAGGGGATCGACTGCTATCGCCTCTATGACGCCGACTTGCCGGAATACAACGCCGCCATCGACCGCTATCGGGACTACCTGGTGGTGCAGGAGTATGCCGCGCCCAAGGACATCCCCGCCCAGAAGACCCGGCAGCGTCTGCTCGACATGGTGCAGGCCGCCATCAAGGTGACCGGCATGGACGGCGAGAAGGTGATCCTGAAGGTGCGCGAGCGTCAGGAAGGCAAGCAGCAATACCAGAAGCTGTCCGAAGAGCAGCACCGGATGGAGGTGCAGGAGTACGGTGCCCGTCTGTGGGTCAACCTCTACGACTACCTGGATACCGGCCTCTTCCTCGACCACCGTCAGACCCGTCGCATGCTGGGTCAGATGGCCAGGGGCAAGCGCTTCCTGAACCTGTTTGCCTATACCGGCAGTGCTACCGTGCACGCAGGTCTTGGCGGTGCGAGCGAGACCACCACGGTCGACATGTCCCACACCTACCTCAACTGGGCGCAGGACAACATGCGTCTCAACTCGCTGGTGGGCCGTCAGCACAAATTCGTCCAGGCCGATTGCCTGAAGTGGCTCTCCGAGGCCGAGGATCAGTACGATCTCATCTTCATCGATCCACCCACCTTCTCCAACTCCAAGCGGATGGATGAGAGCTTCGACGTGCAGCGGGATCACCTGCTGCTGATGCAACACCTCAAACGCCTGCTGGCGGCGGACGGCACCCTGGTGTTCTCCAACAACAAGCGTCACTTCAAGATGGATCTGGCCGGTCTCGAGGCCGCAGGCCTCAAGGCCCAGAACATCACCAGCAAGACCCGGCCGAAGGATTTTGAGCGCAACCAGCATATCCACAATTGCTGGATCATCACCCACGCCGAGACGCAGGCCTGATGCTGACCCTGTTTCACACCGACGGCTGTCACCTGTGCGAACAGGCCTGGGCGCTGGTGGAGGAGGCTGGTTTTGCCGCCAGCACTCGCCAGTGTGACATCCTGGAGGACGAACAGTGGCTGGCAGCCTACCGGGTGCGCATCCCGGTGCTGCGGGATGACGCTGGCCGCGAACTGGGCTGGCCCTTCACCCTGGCACAGCTCAAGGGCTGGCTTGCCCGTCAGGGGTGAGACTGATTTGACGATGAAACGGGGGCAGAGTCTGCCGCCCGTTTTTTCATAAGTAACAAGGAACAAACATGGCACTTTTGACATTGCACGGCGCTTGTCTGTCGTTCAGTGATTTCCCGCTGCTCGACAACGCCGAGCTGACCATAGAGCGCGGCGAGCGCCTCTGTCTGGTGGGCCGCAACGGGGCGGGCAAGTCCACCCTGATGAAGGTCATCGCGGGCGAGCTGTCTCTGGATGACGGCCGTCTGGTGTTGCAGCAGGACTTGAAGGTGACCCGTCTCGAGCAGGATCCGCCCGCCTCGAGCGAGCTGACCGTGTTCGACTATGCCGCTGAAGGGCTGGCCGGGGTGGGGGAGCTGCTCAAGCAGTACCACCACATCTCCCTGGAGCTGGGTCACGATCCCTCCGACGCCAACATCCGCAAGATGAGCGAGTTGCAGGAGCAGCTCGACTACCAGAACGGCTGGCAACTTGAGACCCGCATCAATCAGGTGTTGACCCTGCTGGGGCTGGATCCCGACGTGACCCTCGACAGCCTCTCCGGTGGCTGGTTGCGTAAGGTGGCCCTGGCCCGTGCGCTCGCCTGCGACCCCGATCTGCTGCTGCTGGACGAGCCGACCAACCATCTGGACATCGACGCCATCAACTGGTTGGAAGAGTTCCTCAAGGATTTTCGCGGCGCCATCGTCTTCATCTCCCACGATAGGGAGTTCATTCACAAGCTGGCGACCCGGATCATCGATCTCGATCGGGGCGCCATCACCTCCTGGCCCGGTAATTACGATCAGTACCTGCAAGGGAAGGAGGAGTGGCTGCGGGTCGAGGAGCTGAAAAACGCCGAGTTCGACCGCAAGCTTGCCCAGGAAGAGGTGTGGGTACGCCAGGGCATCAAGGCCCGCCGCACCCGCAACGAAGGCCGGGTGCGCGCCCTCGAAGCGATGCGCATGGAGCGCAGCCAGCGCCGTGAGCTGCAGGGCAAGGCCAAGCTGCAGATGGACGACGTCAACCGCTCCGGCAAGCTGGTGTTCGAGACCGAAGGGCTGGGCCTCGACTTTGGCGATCGCACCCTGTTCCAGGGGCTGGATCTGCAGGTGCTGCGAGGCGACAAGATTGCCCTGGTCGGCCCCAACGGCTGCGGCAAATCCACCCTCATCAAACTCTTGCTGGGTCAGCTCGAGCCGAGCCGCGGGCGGGTCAAGGGCGGCACCAATCTGGAAGTGGCCTATTTCGATCAGTACCGCGAGCAGCTCGATCCCGAGCAGACAGTGGTGGACAACGTGGGGGAGGGCAAGCAGGAAGTGATGGTGCGTGGCCGCTCCCGTCATATTCTGGGCTACCTGCAGGACTTCCTGTTTGAACCCAAACGGGCGCGGACTCCGGTCAAGGCCTTGTCAGGGGGCGAGAAAAACCGTCTACTGTTGGCCAAGTTGTTCCTCAAACCCAGTAACTTGTTGATTCTAGATGAACCAACCAACGACCTGGATGTCGAAACGCTGGAACTTTTGGAAGAACTGCTGACCGATTATCCAGGTACCCTGCTGCTGGTCAGCCACGATCGTCGCTTCATCGACAATACGGTGACCGGCTGCTGGCTGTTTGAAGGAGACGGGCGGATCAGCGATTATGTGGGCGGCTATGCCGACATGATGGCCACCCGCGCCCTGCAGAGTCAGCAACAGGCGGCCAAGGCAGCTGCGGCCAAGGTGGCAGAGCCTGTCGCGTTGGCGGCTGAGCCGGCGAAAAAAACACGCAAACTCTCTTACAAGTTGCAACTGGAGCTGGATAATCTGCCAGCCCGGCTGGAGCAGCTGGAAACGGAACTCGATGCCCTGCAGGCGGAGATCAACCATCCCGGGTTCTTCTCCCTCCCGGCCGAGCAGACCCAGTCCAAACTCGATGCATTGCATGCGGCAGAGTCCGCATTGGAACACGCCTTCTCCCGTTGGGAGGAGTTGGAAGCGTTGAAACATCAAGACTAAGGAAGTAGATGAAAAAGCAATTATCCATGCTGGCCATCCTGGTCGGCGCCAGCCTCAACGCGCAGGCGGCACAAAGCCCCTTCTTCACCATTGTCGATGACGAAGTCAAAGGATATGCCAGCGGGATCAGTGCCGATGGCAGCGGACTCATCGGGATCAACACCAAGAACAACATGGCCGAGTACTTCTCGACCGTGCGCTCTGCCGACTTCCTGGTCGATCGTTTCCGCTTTGAGCAGGGCTGTTTCCTCTCAAGCTCCGTCTGTGACTCCTTCTGGAATGACAACCCCGGGTTTGCCTACCAGTGGCGCCGTGACTTCCTCGATGGTGTCGATCAGCGCAGCGGCGTCGGTTATGTCGTCAGCAGTGAGACAGATGGTCTGGTGACGGCACTGGGTGAGACACCGTACACCCAGGTGGGCTACAAGATGAATGGCAAATTGCGCACTGCCTTTGCGGTCGCGGGGGATGGCAACACGGTTGAGCTGAAAGATGCCGCCAGCACCCACAGCCTGAGTGTCCCGACCAGCATCAAGAAACTGGACAACGGTCAGTACCTGGTGACCGGCACGGCCGCCAGCGGCAAGTACCGCCACAACGTGGGCGGTGACTTCTATAACTGGTGTTTCGCAGGCAATGACGACGAATACGGCGACTTCCGTTACTGTCCCGGGGTCGATACCCAGGCCAGCTTCTGGCTGCTCAATGGCTCAGGTGGCTTCAACAAGCTGATGCAGGCCAGTACCTATGGCCGTCAACGCGACGAAGTGCTGCAGACGGCCTCTGCTTTCGGTGCTGCGACGTTCAATGGCACCCTGTACGGCGTGGGCTACAGCTCCACCGGTGAAGTGGGTTCGGGGGATCTCGACGGCCGCAACCTGGCCAGTTACTGGACCCTGGATCTCAATGCCGGCACCGTGGGTACCACCAAGATAATCCCGCTGCCCGATGGCGAGCCGGGCAAGGATGACAGTGTGCTGCAAAATAGCTGGGCGGTGTCTGTCAACGAGAATGGTTATGTGATCGGCAACCAGCGTTACAGCATCAACAAGGGTCAGAACCGTCCGACCGAGATGTTCCTCTTCAATCTGAACAATCCGAGTTCGTCGGCAACCATACCCTTGCAGGACAAGCCGCTCTCCGGCTCCGGCTCCGAGGGCGCGGCCATCAACGATCACAACATGGTGGTCGGCTGGCGTGACTCCCGTCATCAGACCCAGCCTGTGGCCAACGGCACGAACCGCATGCAGGAAGCCTTCCTGCTCAATGCTGCCTCCCCGAGCAACAACTGGTACCTGAACGACCTGATCTGTGGTCTGGATGATGCCGGCGCCAAGCAGTGTGCCCAGAATGGCAAGTATTACCATATTGCTTACGCCAGCGGTATCAGCAGCGATGGCACCATAGCCGCCACCGCCTATCGCTATAACAGCGAGAGCGATCTGAACCTGCGTACCAACGCGACCGTGGTTGCCGTCAAGCTGACGCCCGCCGTGGCGGACTATCAGGGCAACACACCGGCCAACTACGTGGTCAGCAATGCGCCGGTCAACAACCAGACCGGTCAGGATGGTGAAGATGGCGGTGGTGGCAGCCTGTTCTGGTTGACGCTGCTGGCCTTGCCCTTCGCCTGGCTGCGCCGTTACCAGCGATAAAAAGTGTGTCATCAAAAATTAATGCAGTTCAGTATCTTGTGTCACAACGTCTGAATAGCATGGAATTTTTTGTTTGACCCTGCTTCCCCCCTGGGGTAAAGATGAAAGCGACCGGTGAAAACTTGGTCGCTTTTTTGTTCCACGAAGAGGGTCGTAGATGATGAAGAGACAGAAACGGGACCGTCTGGAGAGAGCTCGCGCTCGTGGTTATCAGGCTGGCGTAGTCGGCAAACAGAAAGAAGCGTGTCCGTATCAATGCCTGGATGCCAGAGGGCACTGGCTTGGTGGTTGGCGCGACGCCATGGAGGGGCGAGGCTCAGGCCTCTTCATGAAGTAACCGAGACTTCATCACTCATTACAAAAGGAAAGGGGCCATGGCGGCCCCTTTACGTTGTCACTCTCTGACCGGGTCAGAGCAGATCAGAATGCGGTGGTGTCTTTGAACAGGCCCACTTTCAGGTCGGTCGCGCTGTAGATGGGACGACCATCCACCTCGACCACGCCGTCGGCAATCCCCATCACCAGCTTGCGGTTGATGACGCGTTTGAAGGTGATCTTGTAGGTCACTTTCTTGGCGGTCGGCAGGATCTGGCCGGTGAATTTCACCTCGCCTACGCCCAGAGCGCGTCCCTTGCCCGGACCGCCTTTCCAGCCCAGGAAGAAACCGACCAGTTGCCACATGGCGTCGAGACCCAGACAGCCCGGCATGACGGGGTCGCCAGGGAAATGGCAGTCGAAGAACCAGAGATCCGGAGTGATATCGAGTTCGGCCAGGATTTCGCCTTTGCCGTGCTCACCACCGTTGTCATTGATCTTGACGATGCGATCCATCATCAGCATGTTGGGGGCGGGCAGTTGGCTGTTACCCTCACCAAATAATTCGCCACGGCTGCAGGCAAGCAGCTCTTCACGGGTAAACGACTCTTTACCTTGTTCACACAGGGAGAGGCGGGGATTAGTGGTGTCGTTATCTAGGGTCACGCTGTTTATCCTTCATATGGGTCAAAGCCGGGTCAATTTAGCTTACAGTTGTTCGCTAAACAACTCCGATCACTTTATTTAGAGGCCGAATAGACGGCCCAGCAGGCTGCGCAGCACGCCACTCTTGGGGGCAGTGCCATTGAGTTCATCCAGTCTGTCCTGGATCCGGCCAAACAGGGTGTCCGGCATATCAGGCTCTCCGGCCACACAGCCGGTCAGCAATTCGATGGCCTCTTCCACATGATCCACCGGGTGGATATGGAACTGACCCGCTTCGACGGCGGCAATTACCTCATCGGAGAGGTTGAGCTGCTGGGCGTTGGTACCGGGCAGGATAATGCCCTGCTTGCCGGTGATGCCATGGATCTTGCACACCCGGAAGAAGCCTTCGATCTTCTCGTTGACGCCACCCACAGCCTGCACGTTGCCGAACTGATCGACCGCGCCGGTCACCGCGAAACGCTGGGAGATCGGTTGGCGGGCGAGGGCAGAGAGCAGGGCGCACAGACCTGTCAGGGAGGCGCTGTCGCCGTCAATCTCGTGATAGGACTGCTCGAACACCAGGTTTGCCGAGAGCGGCGAGGGGTTCTCTGCGCCGAACTTGTTGGAGAGATAGCCGTGGATGATCATCATCGCCTTGGCGTGAATGTGGCCGGCGAGCTCAGCCTTGCGCTCGATGTCGGCCACGTCGCCATCTCCCAGATGCACAGTGGCGGTCAGTCGCACCGGTTCACCGAAGTCATAGGGATGACCGGCCACCTGGATGACGGAGAGGCCGTTGATCTGGCCCACCTCTTCACCGTCGGTCTGCAGCAGGATCTGGCCATCGATGACCCCCTGATCGGATTGCTCCACCAGGTAGTTGAGACGGTAATCCTGCTCCTCCAGGGCGAGCAGTATATGCTCGTCGGTCACCTTCTCCGCCTCCAGCTCCCGAGCCAGGCTGTCGGCCATGCGCATGATGGCGCTGAGCTGCACCTCCGAGAGGGAGAGCCACTCCTGATGGTCACAGAGACGACTGGCATGGCGACACAGGGCGAGGAGGGCACCGGGAGTGAAGTCCAGCAGGTTCCAGCGCAGCCGCAGCCAGGCCAGGTATTGCAGAAACTCGGGCAAGTCCTCTTCGATGTTCACCTCGGACACCAGATCGGCGCGCAGGAAGATGCGCTCGGACATGTCCCTGTCCAGCATCTGGAACTCGGCCACATCCAGCCGGTCGCCCACCAGGATCAGTTTGAACCGGATAGGCGTGGCCTCTGGGGTGAAGAAGGGGGTCAGAGTCTTGCCTTCCTGATAGGCATTCCAGTCCAGCTCGCCTTTTTGCATGGCGTTCTTGAGCTTGAACCAGAGATGGGGCTGATCGAGCAGCTCGTCGAGTTGCAAGATGAGGTAGCCGCCGTTGGCTTCCCGCAGCAGGCCCGGCTCCAGCAAGTGCTGATTGGCATAGACGGAGCCTTGCTCGGTCTGGTAGTTGATGGAGCCAAACAGAGTGTCCCAGTTCAAGTCCCGGCCATAGATGACGGGGGCTTGCTGCTCTTCGTGATGGATCAGCAGGTTGATGAGCACCGGGTGCTGGAATTCGAGCCCCTGGGCCACGTGCGCCGCCAGATCGGAGAGAAAGTCCACGATCTTGGGGTCATTTTCCTGCTTGCGGATGATGCGGGTGACCAGGCGCTCGGCATCCAGATGATGGCTCATCAGCTTGAGCAGTTCACCAACCATCTCGCAGAATTCAAACCCGGTACCGGGTTGCAGGCGTAGCCAGATGGGCTTGAACGGGTTGTTGAGGTTCTCGGTGTAGCAGAGATCGAACAGGTCGCCATCCTTGCCATTGGAAGAGGCGATCAAGGTCTGGCAGACACTCTCATAATCTGCACCCGGGAATCCGTTGAGCAACATGACCGGGCAGTCACCATCAAAACTGGCCAGTCGCTTGATGCCGGAAATGGCTCTGGGTTGCAGGGCGGCAAAAGGGATGGGTTCGAGCTCGCTGAGCGTGGGGAACTGCTCAATCGTGAAAGCGGGTTTTAATTGTTCTGATGTTAATTCAGCCACTTAAGACATCCGGTCGGGGATAGGATCAATTGTTTCCATTATACACAGTTCAATTGGCGGTAACAGGAATCAAGCATACGTCATTTAACTAATGTCTGCTAGATAGCTAGTACACAAGCCAGAAGGTAATGTAAGGCATTGATCATTAATGATTAACATCTAGTTTCCATCGATACTAATGTATGGTGATTCATGTACTGGTGGCTTATGACTACATATTAAGGTTCTTTAATAAAAGGAGTACATGTAATTAAGCTATCCCAAAGAAAAATAAATCTTCCTCAGTGTCAGTTATAAAATTCGTAGTTTTATTCCATTGTTAAATCTCTTTGGGGTACCTCCTAAAATGGTGTCTAGGGCAGGATCGTCTACTGGGGCGGGGCAGTCCAGTGTGGAAACCTCCACGATAGTGTCACACCGAGAGCTTCATTTAATTTCTCAAGCGAGAACAGGTCAAACGCAGGTTTAACTCGACTAGGGAGGAGGATCGCTACCACGAATTTGATTATATCGAGATGTTTTTCAACCCAATTAAGTGCCCTCATTATAATGATGGATTAGCACCTGTTAGTTTGAAAACTCGCTCAATCTTCAGCAATAAAGAGTCTTGAAATATGGGGCGATTGAGTCAATCAAGTTGCAGATACTCACTCGATTTCAGTAACAAGGCCATGGTATGCTATATGAAACATGTAAGGTTCACCGTTGAGGTATAAGATTAAATGGATACGAGCAGACGCTATCAGAATGAAGAGCCCGTGGATACTGATCTCTTCAGCGGACAAGGACATAAACAAGTTGCCGATGCCATTGCAAAGGTGTTACATAGCGAGAATAACCATCATATCATAGGGATTGAGGGTAACCTAGGGTCTGGTAAAAGTACTGTCATCAACATTTTAAAACATCAAATAGAAGCTGATGGTTTCCATATCGTGACGTTCGACGCTGACCAATACCATAAAAATCTCAAGCCTGCTTTAATTAAAACCATTAATGCTGAACTAAGAAATCTTTTCAACAAAAAAAATAGGGTTCAACTTAATCTATTGCAGAAAACGGTAGAGAAAGCACTAGGACAACGTCTCGAATACACAAAAGATACCCAAAGTCATATTTCATTAATCGCCATAATATTTGGTTTCTTGCTAGCTGTTTCCGCTTTGCAATTACGTCCTAGTCTGACATTTTTATTCGATCTATTTGGTGAGAAAGACGGTTTAAGCATTACATCTGGTATCGTATCGTGGCTACTCTTAGTTTCACCGGTTCTAGCCTGGGGGTACATTTACTTATTTAGGCCTAATATTAACATAGGTGACTTGGTTAAGCGTAACAGCAAGGATGTTATTACCGAAGTCATTAACATTAATAAAGAAGTTGGCTCAATAGAATTGAGAGAAGCTTTTTCTACATTTGCAGATATTATCCCTATGGGAAAAACGTTGTTGCTTGTAATCGACAACATTGATCGTATAGCACCAGATATAGCTCGCGAGCTCTGGAGTGACATAGAGATTTTGACATCCTTAAGAAATGAGCGCTTTCGTATTCTACTGCCTTATTCTGAAGAGCACTTGGCGAAGGCCCTAGAGAAAAGTGCTGTTGACGAGAGTCAATCTGGACGTGAGTTCATATCAAAAAGAATTCCTGTTCCATTTTCAGCTCCTCCAATCGTGACCACTGGATGGCGAGAACAATTTGATGTGTATTGGTCTGAGACGCTTCCTGACATTGATGGTAAAGATGGGGCAAAGTCATTAATCGACATTTGGATTAACAAAATCACTCCCCGCTTTCTTAAGAGTTTAGTGAATCGGATTGGAGCCAAAATTGATAGTTGCCCTGAAGGCAATGAATCCCTCAATGGAACTTGTTGCGCAGCATACATACTAGTTGTTAGAGACAGCGGTGTCCCGATAAATATGCTACTAAGCAATCCAGATGAGCTTGTTTCCCATAAAGAGGATGATGAAGCGTTTAAAGACACAGTCAGAAAATTATCTGCAACCCATAGGGTGCTAAAAAAATATAGTGGTGAAAAACAAAATTGGTCAAAACAAATCGCTGCTTTGCACTATCAAACATCATTCCAAGTAGCAGAGAGTGAACTCATTGCAGAACCAATTAGAGTTGCAGTTAATACACAAAATGCTTCGGCTCTAATTACACTGAAACCATTACTTGGTTTCGATGTGTTTTTTAAACAACAAATCGAAAAAACGGACTCATCCGATTTGGTGAAGATTGCAGCGACTCTATTGGATGAGGACGCGGGACAAGAATTGGTTAATGAATATTTAATTGATATCAATCACGAATTGAAAGGTGATACAACTAATATTCCTTATGAGTTTGATAAAGATCTTGTCGCTAGTTTTGGGCGCCTTAGAACAAATGGTATCGAAATAAATTTAACACCTATAAATTTAAGGCAAGAGTTGGTTACTAGTAAAATAAAAGTAATTTGGAATATACTTTCCAGCTTGGATTCTCCAACACTAGGCACATCACCCAACTCAATAAGTGAATTACAACGCCTCATCAGAGATTGCTACGCTTACTCATGTATCACAAAGACAAAACCATATTTTATTGGGGCACCAAGTGCGAGTTTTATCGTTAATGCACTTTATCCAATAGCACGAGATATTAACGAGTGGGATATTGAAGCCATAATTAATAAAGCAACGTTTACTCCTATCGTTAAAGAGGCTTGTCTTAGAAACGAATATGTTGAATATGAAGCCTCTATTTTCACTGTTTTACTTGAGAGGTATCGTTTGGGTGACTTGCGGAATTTTAGTATTCAATATTTACTCGATAACAATAAGATTAGTGATATTCCACGTAATGTGGATGTGATTCCGTTCTCCAAGAACTGGCATAATTCAAATAAGAAGTCCTTAGCTCAGAATCTTGTCGCGGAACTGAGTGAGACAATTCATAACAAAAAATCAGAAGAAAAAGACATAGCTAAGTTAGCTGCTTGTTCAGTTGTCGCTGTAATAAACGCATTCTTACCAGTAGATCATGGTTCTTTTAGAAATCATGATGCTCGTCAAGATACCACGATAACTGCCCTCCAATGTGTTAGCACCATTGTTAGCAGCCATCCACAGTGCAAAGATTATATTCTTAACTATCTATGTACATCTAAATATGAGCAAATAATGAAATGGTTAAAGCAACCGGAGTTTGGTCACATAATATTACCGCATGTCGAAGTCATGATCATACGTGGACGTATCTATAGTGCCATTGCTGAGTCAATAACCGCTGATGACTATTCATTCATCAGCATTAATAAGCGTACACTCACGAATGAACAACATGTTAACTGGGTTGGGGGTTGGCATGTGCATATAAAAGATATTCCACCTCAAGAGTGGTCTTTGGAACTGATAGATGACGTTATTAATTATGAGCAAACTGAGCTACTTGAAATATTACTGAACTACTTTGATAATGAAGCTTGTACACAAGCTGATTGGTTGAATAGAATTAATCAAGCTGATGTAGTAACAGAGAGAATGGTTGGTTATATGAATGATAAGGGACTGATACTAAATCATTCACAAGCTCTCGTGAACGCCTTGAAGGAGATTCCTAACACAAATGATGACTACAGTCAATTTCTTGTTAGTAGGTTGACAACACTACTGGAGCCACAAAAGAAAGGGGCGGTAACTAGAAGTTTGAATGTCGCATTTTTCAAACAAACTACGACTCATGAGCAACGTTGTCGGTCAATTCACTATTTCTCTAGCGCCATAACAATGCCTAACATTAATGGGAGAGAGATGGCACAAGAGGTTACTGATTTAATTGAGCATGCTGCTGGCTACGACAATAAGGAAGTTTTGCAGTGGTTGATATCACAACCAATTTTAAAATCTGGTTGGTGCATTGATACTTGGGTTTTGGAAGATCTTGAAGCTCTTGGTAGTACGCTTACATCTATCGAGTGTGATCAAAAGGAACGATTATTAGCAGTGGTTAATGAGCGTCTTGGTGATATAAATGAAGATACTGATAATGATGACACTGAACTAGCTATTGCATAGTTTGTACAGATTCAGTTACCCCCTGACACCGGCCTTAAACCGGTGTTTTTTTCGCTACTTTAGAGCGAATCTTCTTTGGTCAATTTCAGACCCTTCTTGAACGTAACTGTTCACCCAGATGGCATTGACAGGAAAAAGTGAGACGATCATCCCTTGATCCACTGTTGCCCCTTGCCTGA
>NZ_JAPCIX010000021.1:0-75949 GCF_027707605.1 Aeromonas sp. QDB31
AATCGGCTCAAACATGAAGAAATGAAATGACTGAGTCAGCCGAGAAGAATTTCCCCGCTTATTCGCACCTTCCTTAGTCTACAGCAGCATAGGCCTTGTCTGAAGCCTTTTGATCTTGGGATGTGATATGCAGCAATTTTGCCATAGGGCTGTAGGTTCGATTAGCGAAGCGTAATCGGACGATCGCGACGGAAAAATATTTTTACGGATTTACTCCAAGAAACCTGGGACACCCACCTTTTTGAGTAAGCCGTATCCAGATTGGTGATGCGATGACGGATAGTTGGCTCGAGGGTTGGAGCGGGAGCAACAAGGTGGCTGTTCTGGCCTAAAAAGCCTCTTGTTCAGGCAACGTCATGCCCGGCATCGGGTGACACGCCGGGGTGTGATGTGACGCGGGAACTAGCGATTCAAACAGGCAGCTGGTGACATCGCCGCTGGCCGCAGTGCTGTGCGAACAGCCGGCAATGTTCTCTGTCACCCACCACTCTGATGCCCTGCCGCCGAAACAGTGTCACCTGTTTCAGCCAGCGAGCTTCATCCAACCCCAGTCGCACCAGTATGGGCGCAAGGTGAACCGGAATATGACCGCGCTTGTCGGTTCTGATGGCTCGTCCTGTCCAGTCGACCAGCGCCAGATAGTCGAGAAAGGCATAGGGCAGGTCATCTGGCTTGCCTTGGCTGGAAAACGGCAGCAACAGAGGTGGCAACGATGCTGCGGGTTGTTGGTCCACGAGGCGCTGCTTGATGCTGGTGTAGTCGCTCTCTTCGGGTCTGTCGGCAATCGCTGCCCGTATCGGATTGAGGTCGACGTAGGCCATGCAGGCCAGCAGGGCTGACTCGGTGAGCAAGGCCTGGCTCTTGAAGCGCCCTTCCCAGAAATGGCCCTTGCAACCATCCTCCTGATTGGCCTGGCGGGCCAAGTTTTCATTGAGCAACCGAATAAACCAGCTGATGGAATGCAGTCGCTCACGCCATTGGGCGATTAGCTGTTGTACGACCATCAGCTCCGGTTCAATCAGGGATTCTCCTTGGTACCAGCGTCGCACCAGCAGGGGCCACTGAAACAGTGCGGCCCAACGCTCGGCCACTTCCTGCTCACTCCAGCGGATGGCGATATCTCGTTCAACCTTGAGCACCAGATGATAGTGATTGTTCATCACCGCGTAGGCACAGACACCGATGGCAAACAGCCGTGACAACTGCCCCAGCTTGTCGACCACCCATTGGCGCCTGTGCTCGTAACTCTGGCCGGAATGGGCATCTTCGCCGCACAAGAAGGCCCGTCGCACGCAGCGACTGACCACGTGGTAGTAGGGCGTATCTTGCAGACTGATTTGACGGGAACGGGCAATGGTCATGGCAACCTCCTGCGATTTCCCTTTCAGTCAAGAACAGAGGTAAAGCGCTGTCAAAAAGGTGGGTGTCCCAAGAAAAAGAGTTGCTGAACTGCACCGAGACCAAATCACCGGCGAAGGTGTTGAAAGAGAGAGCCGAGGCGATGGCGCCGGCCAGCAAAGCGACTTGGGGGGATTTCATATCAGACTCCTCGTTAAGGTTCGAGAAGCAGTCTAGGGCGGTGGGGTGTTCACTAAAATGGCACTCGGTTGATATGAAAATTCACTGGCAGTAATGAATGGTAAGGGGAGAGGGGGCAGGAACTCCCGCTATGTGAGCGAGGCGCTCTCTGCCGGCGTGGCGGGGGCTGGAAGGGGGTGTCTGCCGTCCATGCCGCGCCACCGCCTGATCAAATAAAAATCAAAGGGTGATGATCCAGTCATTAGCGAGCTGCATATGCCCGTGGGGACCAACCAATGGAGAATGACCAGATGAAATGGATTCAACGTTGTGCCGCACTAGCTATGGTATTGGGTCTGGCCGCATGCGGAGGCAGTGAAAATGACAGTAGTCCGCCCAATGCCGCCATCAGGATCAGCCACTTAGCCCCTGATGCCCCCAAGGTGAATGTCAATGTCGACGGCGCTCCTTTACTGACGGCCGTCGATTATGGCGCCAGTAGCGGGCTCAAGCCGGTTACGGCTGGCAGTCACGAAGTTGCAGTCGATGGTATTTTGCCGAGCGGCACCTCGACCGTCATAGGCCCGGTATCCCTCGACCTGAAACCCGACACTCAGTACGACGTGTTGGCAGTGGGCAAACTGGCGGGGAGCGGGGATACCGCCTTCGGCCCGCTGGTGATTGAGCGGCCGAACCAGGCACCAACGGGAGGCGATATTCGTGTGCAGGTGGTGCATGCCGCACCCGGTGCACCGGCCGTCGACATCCATGTCACTGCGCCGGGGGCCGCCCTGACCAGCCCGACGCTGGCCAATATTCCGTTCAAGACCTACAGCGATCCCCTCACCCTGCCAGCAGGCGAATACCAGATCAGGCTGACCTTGCCGGGGACAGTGGATGTGGTTTATGACTCTGGTCCGCTGACGCTCAACGCGGGTACCGACTTGCTGATGGCGGCGATCGACAACCTGGGGGCGGGGCCAAGCCCGGTACAACTGCTCGCCATCGGTGATGAGGGCGCCACCCCCATCTTGTCTACCGATGAGCAGGCTCAGCTGAGGGTGGTCCATGCCGTCGCTGATGCCCCTGCCGTCGATATCTGGGTGAATGGCGTTGCGCCGACAGCGGCCCCGCTGCAAGGACTGGCCTTCAAGGCGAACACCTCCTACCTGAGCCTGGCCGCCGCCGATTATGACTTTGTGGTCACGCCAACCGGAGCCACTACCCCGGAAGTCATCAATGCCAGCGACGTGCCGCTCAAGGCGGGTGCCCGCTACTCCCTGTTTGCCGTGGGTCAGTTGCTGGACCCATCCGGTGAAACCATAGAGCCCTTGCTGCTGAACGACAGCGGTCGTGTGGTGGCGACAGAGGCACAACTGCGTGTGCTCCATGCCGCCCCCACGGCACCGGCGGTGGACGTCTACCTGACTGCGGGGTCGGACATCAGCGGTGCGTCACCGGCGCTCAGCGCCGTACCCTTCAAGGCTGACAGTGGTTATCTTGCCCTTGCTGCCGGGGATTACTATGTCACCGTCACGGCCTCGGGTGACAAGACACCTGTCATCGGTCCCCTGCCGGTCACCCTGGTCAATGGTCAGGTGCTGACAGCCGCGGCCCTGTCTGACAGTGCGGGTGGCGTGGATCCTGAGCTGCTGATCCTGGACGATATCAGCAGCAAATGATGACCCTCTGCTAGTCAACTGACTCGCAATCTGACCCAGACTGAGCCCTTCAGTTTGGGTCTTTTTATGGCAGGAGATCTGGGAGGCGGAAGTTCGGGTCTCCCATCTTTTTGAGCAGGAAATCTGGGACACCCATCTTGTTGTGCGTGTCGCAGTGGTTGGCGGTCGAGCTCAAAAAGGTGGGTGTCCCAAGATGAATAAGAGTGTCGGCGAGGTGTTCGCCGACAGGTTAGTCAACGGCAAGCAGCCCAGTCGCCGGCGAGATCAGGCCCCCCGCCAGCGCTTGAACAGCACGCTGGCATTCACGCCGCCAAAACCAAAGCCATTGGAGATGGCGTGCTCGATCCCCATGTCACGGGCCGCGCCCCGCACTATGTCCACGCCGTCGGCGAGGGGGTCGGCTTGCTGCAGGTTGCGGGTCGCAGGCACTCTCTGATCGCGAATGGCCAGGGCGGTGAAGATGGCCTCTATCCCCCCGGCGGCCCCCAGTAGATGGCCGGTGGCGGACTTGGTGGAGGTCACCGCTATCTGGTTGTTGTCACCAAATACGCGCTTGATGGCGGCGAGCTCCCCCCTGTCACCCACCGGGGTCGAGGTGGCATGGGCATTGAGGTGCTGGACATCCGCAGCCTGAATGCCGGCCTGAGCCAGGGCCGCCATCATGGCGCGGCGAGCGCCGTCTCCATCCTCCGGGCCGGCGGTGAGGTGATAGGCATCGGCGCTGGTGCCATATCCCACCAGCTCCACTATGGGGCTGGCACCCCGGGCCAGGGCGTGCTCCAGGGACTCGATCACCAGGATCCCGGCCCCTTCGCCCATCACGAAGCCGTCGCGATCGACATCGAAGGGGCGGGAGGCCGCTTCGGGATCATCGGCAAAGGCGGACGACAGCGCGCGAGCCGCGGCAAACCCGCCCAGGCTGACGCGGTCTATGGTGGCCTCGGCCCCGCCACAGATGGCGATGTCGGCCTCACCGCAGCGAATGAGGCGGGCGGCGTCGCCAATGGCCTGCACCCCGGCGGCGCAGGCCGTGACCGGTGCTCCGAGCGGGCCTTTGAAGCCGAAGTTGATGGAGACATGGCCCGCCGCCATGTTGACCAGGAACGAGGGGATGGTGAACGGCGACAAGCGACGCGGTCCCCGCTCATCCGTGGTGCGCACCGCATCGACGATGGCGGGGAAGCCGCCGATGCCGGAGGCGATGATGGTGGCGGTGCGCTCCTGCTGCTCCGCCGTCTCGGGGGCCCAGTTGGCTTGCAACAGGGCCTCCTTGGCCGCGGCAATGGCAAACAGGATGAAGCGATCCATCTTCTTCTGCTCCTTGGTCGACACCACGGCATCGGGGTCAAACCCTGCCAGGGGATCCTCGGCCAGGGTCGGCACCATGGCGCCCACCTTGGCGGCCAGCCCTTCGGTGAAGACCTCCGGCAGGCGGCGCAAGCCGGACTGGCCCGCCAGCAGTCGCTGCCACACGGTTTCCACCCCATATCCAAGCGGGGTCACCGCTCCCATTCCCGTTACCACGATACGATGTGCGTTCATGACTCTGATTCCTGTTTCGAAGGGTTATCGCCGCTCATCACGCCATTGGCATGGCACAGACGCTGCTTCATGCCGTCGCCAGCGGCCGGTCCCGGCACCAATCTGTGGCGCGAGGGTGAAATTTCCTGACCGGTGTGCCTGTCCACCAGCATGGGCTCGACCAGTTCGCCCGTCTGGGCATCCTTCAGCTGGATGCTGGCCCCCTCGGGCGCCAGGTGGTTGTTGCCCCAGGTGAGCAGCGCGATCAGCACGGCGCTGAGATCCTGGCCGCGGGGGGTGAGTGCATATTGATAGCGAGGGGGGCGCTCGGAGTAGAGCCGCTTCTCCATCAGGCCCCCCTCGACCAGGGCGGTCAGGCGTCGGGTCAGTATGTTGGGGGAGATGCCAAGGCTTTTTTGAAATTCATCGAAGCGCGACAGGCCATGCATGGCATCGCGGATAATCAGCAGACTCCACCATTCGCCGACGTGATCCAGGCTGCGGGCGATGGGGCATTGCTGTTCACTCAGACTCTTCTTGCGCATGTTGTGCCATCAGGTTACTTGCATAATGGAAGTAACCATACGGTCCTTACTTCCATTATGCAAGTGACTCGTGCCGGCCGGTGGCGGGCGACATCCTGGGGTGCGGGGAAGCTGGGGCCTCCACTCTGTTGGATAAGCCATCGACGCCAGATAACGGGGAGATGGCGCGAGCACATCTCGAAGAAACAGATGGGAGTCAGAAACCCGGCCACCGACAGGGCGCGGCGGCCGGGTGAATTGTAAAGAGTAGGGTGACGGAAAGCGGGATCAGCCTAGTCTAATCAACTCGATGGGGGCGTAACGCCCCTGGCTGTTCGCCAGCAGCACGCACTTCTCATGCTCCGCCTCATAGGGGGTCAGGTTGTCGGTGTGCGCCTCCTTCAGGGTGTCGACCGCGCCGGTGGCGGCAATCATCACCCGTTGGCCCAGGGTCAGCACATTGCGGTTTCGATCGTAGATCTTCATGGCATTCTCCTTGTGGGATTGGCGCCCCGGCCCGTGCCGGGGCAACGGGCTCCAGACTACGCCCATCGAAAAACGAGATGCCTGTCACAGATCAAAAAAAGGGGAAAGAGGGACTCAGGGTGGCGGGCAGCCCAGGTGCGCTGGCAACGGGTGCCTCGCCGAGGCCGCCACTGCCTGTCGCAGGGTGGGGAGGGTGCCCCCGCTTTCCATCTCTCCGGGCTCGAACTGCGAGGGGGATGCGCTATAGTGGAGCCGCTCGTTTTACCGCCTTCAACCAACCGAGAGTGCATTATGAATCGTGATATCGCCGCCCAGTTCATCAAGATGCTGACAAACCTGGACCAGTGTCTGGCCAAGGCCGAGGCCCACGCCGAGGCGAAGAAGTTCAATGTGGACAACTTCTTCAATGAGCGCCTCATCGTCGACATGCTGCCGCTGGCCAAGCAGGTGCTGATCTGCTGTGACAGCGCGCGCGCCGTGGTCGCCACCGCCAGCCTGAGCGAGCCGCCGGTGCTGGGGGATGATCCCAAAACCATGGCGGATCTGCGCGCCCACGTGGCCAAGACCATCGTCTATCTGCAGAGCAAGCTGGACGCCGATTTCAGCCAGTATGCGAGCGGCCACTACTACCCCTACTGGGCCGGTGGCAAGGGGATGGACGGCCACACCTGTGTCCATGAATACGGCATTCCGAACTTCTACTTCCACCTGACCATGACCTATGCCCTGCTGCGCCAGGCTGGCGTCGATCTCGGCAAGCGGGATTACCTGGGTGGCCTGAACCTGCAATGAGTGCTGGGCATTGCACATGAAAAGAGCCTGCCATCCGGCAGGCTCTTTGCTTTTTTGCGGGCCCGGCATCCCCGGGATGGTGCCGGGTTATTCGTTCGGGATCTCGGGTTCGACCAGGGCGGCGAGCTGGGTCAGGGACTCCTGCCAGCCGAGGTAGCACATCTCGACCGGGATGGCTGCCGGGATCCCTGCCTGTTCGATGGCGAGATCGGTGCCGCACAGCACCTGGGTGAGGGTGATGGTGACGTGCATCTCCCCCGGCAGATTGGGGTCGTCGAAGCGATCCGTATAGCGGATACGCTTGCCCGGTTCCAGCTCGAGATACTCGCCGCCGAAGGCATGGCTGTGGCCGTTGCCGAAATTGAAGAACGCCATCCTGAAGGTGCCGCCGACGCGGGCCTCCAGCTGCTCTACCCGGCAGGTGAAGCCATGGGGCGGCAGCCACTTGGCCAGGGCGTCCGCCTCGATAAAGGCTCTGTATACCCGCATCGGCGGGGCCTTGAGTACGCGGTGCAGGGTCACAATTCTTGTCGTCATGAGGGGTTCCTCCTCGGTTGGTCCGCAGCAAGAATAGTCGCCCATGCCGAAGTTGGCCGGGAACAAGGGACAAGCCTCCCGCCGCGCTTCTCCTCAACCGCCCAAGGCGATGGTGAGCAGTACGATGGCGACGCCCGCGACTGTGAAGATCACGCCGATAAGCCAAGGGCGTGGTGAACCGGCATAGCGGGCCAGCCCGTAGCCAATTCCCATCAGCATCAGCAGGGCGATGGTGTGTGAGAGGCGCAGGGCCGGAACGGGGTCCTGCATGAAGAAGAAGGGCAGCAGCACGGGGAAGGTGGAGAGGAACACCATGAAGAAGACCCCCAGGCTGTTGAGCAGGTCATTCCAGCGCCAGATGCCCCCCTGGCCCAGTTCGGGGTGTTGCTGCAGACGCACCTGCCAGTCCCTGAGCTCAGGGTCGCGGCAGATCGCCGCCAGCGGGCCGGGCAGGGCGTCTCGCAGTGCCGTTATGCCCCTCTCATCACCGGGTGTCAGCAGGTGCAACTGTTGCAACAACCGCAGGGCTCGGCCCCGCTCGGTCAGGGTGGTGATGAGGTAGACGATGGCATCGATAATGCCCCAGGCGATGTTGCAGCCGATGCCGGCGATCAGCAGATCCCTGACCTCGGCGCGTCCCGCCTCGAACGCATTGAAGCAACCGGTGAAGGTGAGCACCATCAGCAGGCCGAACAGGATCTCCGAGTAGCGGGAGATGGGATCTATGGGGGAAAAACGGGGTGAGTTCATAGGAGGTTCTCTGGATGCACGTTGAAACATGAGCATGGAAGCGGCCCAGGGCAAGATCAAGGAGACCCGATGCGCCAGTCAGCCACCGTCAAGTCTGGCACAGCGTAGCGTTCTCAGCGGGGACAAACGGCGTAAGGTGACAGGGGGAGGGGGACGTTTCGGGCTCTGGCCTTGCCGTGGCCATGATCGCGGTCCTGCGTCGCACTTCTTCGCTAACACAGTGATTTTTCAGCGTATTGGCAAGGAGTTGATCAAGGTTGAGGTTATTGTCGCCGTTCGCTCATATAATCGCCGCCATGCAAGCGACTCGGAAGGATTCGATGACAAAGCTGATGGTGGCCCTGCTGGGGTTGTTTTACGCCTGCCTGGTGTGGGCCAACCCCGTTCCCTTCGTGGCCAGTCCGTCACCGGTGCAGGGGAAGATGGAGCCGCTGCTCTCCTGGTTTACCGGTGAGTTCTCCAGCCAGGAGCAGGCCGGTTACGACCCGCGTTTCACCAGCGCCGAGCTGCGGCTGGTGGAGATCTGGCCCGGGGAAGGTCCCTTTCGCTGGGTCTATGCCGAGCAGTTCCTGAGCGAGCGGGCGGTGCGCCCGTTCCGTCAGCGCATCTACCGTTTCTCCCCGCTGCCCGATGGCCGCATCCTGATGGCCGAGCTGACCATGCCGAGGGCCACCGACTTTGCCGGCGCCTGGCGTCAACCCGAACTGCTCGACTCCCTCACCCCGCAGCAACTCTCCCTGCGCCAGGGCTGCGAGATCTGGCTGACCCGTCAGGCCAGCGGGGAGTACGCGGGGCACAGCAAGGTCGGCAGCTGTGCCACCGACTTTGGCGGCGCCACTACCCTGGTGCAGTACCTCTGGATAGGCCCCAACAGCGTCAGGCTGCTGGACAGGGCCTATGACAACGGCGCCCGCCAGCGCTGGGGCAGCCCGGGGGAGGGATATCTCTACCTGCGCAAGGTGAAGCAACGGGGGGAGTGACCAGGGCGGCGTGTCCAGCGTCTGGCGCCGTAATTGGCGGGATGCAGGGGAGGGAGATTGACGGGATGGCGTCTACCGCGCCATCCCGTTACTGCATCAGAGTTTGAACAGTGGCCGCAGACGTATGCCTATGATGCTGCCCGCCAGGGCCATCAGCATCCAGACCCAGCCGTGCAGGCTGCCCGACGCCGTGCCGTCGAAGAAGCCGCCCAGGTTGCAGGCGCTGTACATGGCCCCCATCCCCATCAACAGACCGCCTATGATGGCCGCCAGGCTGTTGCCTATGCGGATCGGGGTGTGATTGCCACCGCCGCTCAGGCAACGGGCCAGCGCCGCCCCCAGGATCCCCAGCCAGAACATGCCGACCATGGGGTTGATGAACAGCGGCTGGGCCAGCTTGGGGTTGCCCTCAAACAGGCCGAACAGGGAGGCACCGCGCAGTGCCATGTCATAGACGGCGCCGGTGATGGTCCAGGCCGAGCCGTGCAGGGCGACGACGCTGGAGTTGAGCACCGCGATAATGATGCCGCCGGTCAACACGGTGAAGCGGCCGTCGCGCCAGAACAGGTTGCCGCCGCCGAAGATCGGCTTGATCTCGCCGGTGCGCTTCAACTCACTGCTGCGAAACAGCCAGAACAGCAAGGCGACCAGTGCCAGATTGAGCAGCATGCCGCTCCAGATATTGCCGGTCAGATCTTTGGCGAGCACCACCTGGCTGGAGAAGGTGGCATCCAGTTCGGGCCGGAACTGATTGCTGATCAGGGTGCCGATGCCGTAGCAGAGCAACACCAGCCAGAAGCGGGGTTGCCCCTCGCCGCAGCAGTAAAGGGTGCCGGTGGCACAGACGCCCGCCAGCTGCATGCCGATGCCGAACAGGAAGGCGCCGACGATGAAGGGCACGCCGATGGCCATCACGTTGCCCACCATGGCATCACCAAACAGGGCGTGGCTAAAGGAGAGGAAGCTGGTGAACAGCAGAATTTCGATGGCGATGGTGAGCAGGTGAACCCGCACGTAGTAGCTGTTGCGCTTGGTCAGCATTTCGCGCCAACCGAACACGATGCCGAAGCGACTGAAGGAGAGGGTGAAGCCGAAGCCGAATCCGATCAGGGCCATCAGAGCCCATTTCATACCAAAGGTGTTGCCGAGCCAGAGTAACGCTCCCCCCGCGAGTGCCACGATGGGGAGCGACCATTGTCGAGTCATGCCGATACGTCCATAACGTTATTGTGGTGAAGGCGTGCATCCTAATCCCACAATGAGTCCGACGCCAGCCCGCTCAGGGCAATCTCGCGGTCAGGGCCTCAGATATAGGCGCTCGCCTCGACGGCAAACTCGGCCAGGATGGAGAGGCTGACGGCACCGAACAGCAGGCCGTTGTACTCGGCCGAGCCGCTGCTGGGCCCGCTCGGGGATGGGTGTGGCTTGCATTGCTCAGATGTATGCGCTCGCCTCCCCGGCCAGCTCCACCAGGATGGAGAGGCTGACGGCGCCGAACAGCAGCCCAGTGACCAGGTTCAGGGGCCGTTGCACCCGGCTTAGCAGGTGCTGGGCCCGGGCGGTGGAGAGGCTCCAGGCCAGCAACCCGAACCAGGCCAGGGAGAGCAGGAAAAGCTCCAGGATCAGCAGGCCCCGGGTCAGGCCATCCACCTGGGGCGTCACCATGGCCGCCAGCAACCCCATGAAGAACAGCAGCGCCTTGGGGTTGAGCAGGTTGGTGGCGATCCCGGCTCTCAACCCCCGGTTCCAGCCCTGCAACTCACCGCCAGCCCGCAGTGCCTGGGTGGCGGAGTCGCGGCGCGCCGCCTTGATAGCCCCCCAGCCGAGCCAGCCTAGATAGAGGGCACCCACCACCTTCACCGCCAGGAACAGCAAGGGTTGGCTCGCGATCAGCAGGCTGATGCCGGTGAGGCTGAGGGTGGCGTGCAGCAGGATGGCGATGGCGATGCCAAGCGCGGCCCCGAGCGCCGTGGGCCTGTGCAGGCTGGTGCGCAGGATCAGCGCGAAATCCGGGCCCGGGCTCGCCAGGGCGATCAGGTGGATGAGACCTATGGTCAGAAACAGGCTGGTGAACATGGCATACCTCGCTACAAAGATGAGGCAGCAGCATGGGGGATGGGGGCAGGGGCTGGCTTGTAAAAGATTGCAGCGGGATCGGTCAGCCGGGGAGCATCTGCTGACGGTAGTCCGCCGGGGTGAGCCCGAAGGCCTGGCGGAAGCCGTGGTGGAAGTGGCTCTGATCGAAGAAACCGACCGCCAGCGCCACCTCGCTCACCGGCAGGCCACGGGCGAGCAGGAGCTTGCCGCGCTCGAGACGCAGCCGCTTGAGCCAGGCGTAGGGGGTCATGCCGGTCTTCTTCTTGAACTGACGGAGGAAGGCGAAGCGATCCAGCCCGAACAGGGCGGCCAGATCCTCCAGGCTGTGGTGCCCGTCCAGCTGGCCCAGCAGATGGTCGCGCAGGAACCTTATCTGGGGATCCGCCAGGGCATGGCGCTCCGGCGCCAGGTGCAGCAGCTCGCCGAGCAGGGCCAAGAGTTGGCTCTCCGCCAGCAGGGCATCGGGCTCGGGTTGATCCAGATACATGTGCAGCCGGGCGAAGCCCTGATAGAGGTCGGGTCGACGCTGCAAGCCCTGGTCGAAGAAGGGCTCCGGGCTGTCCGGCAGCCAGCGGGCCAGCTGCTCAGGGGCGATGGCGAACACTCGCACCTCGTACCCTTCCGGCAGCAGGCTGAGGCCGTCGTGCATCTCGTCAGGGTTGACGGTAGAGAGCTGGCCGCGCACCAGGTTGTGGCTGCTGCCCTTGTGGATGAACTTCTGGCCGCCCTGCTGCACCAGACCTATGTGGTAGTCCAGGTGCACGTGGCGGCCATAGCTGAACTCCCTGTGATGGGAGTGGGAGAGTTCAACCCCCGGCAGCAGCCGGGATTGCCAGTAATGGATGCGGGATGGAGAGGCGCTCATGGCCTATTGATAACCCGAAAGCCGACTCCTGGCTTGTAGATTATTGCAGTGGCCGGGCATTCGGCTGCTCAACCGGCCCCCTGACGCCGCTTGCCGCTGCGCAACCCGTCCAGGCTGAACAGCACCAGAGCGCTCCAGATGCAGCCGAAGGTGATCATCTTGTCCAGCGCCAGCGCCTCCCCGTAGAGGGTGACCGCCAGGATGAACATCAGGCTGGGGCCTATGTACTGGAAGAAGCCCAGGGTGGAGAGCTTGAGCCGGGTGGCGGCGGCGGTGAAGCAGAGCAGGGGCGCCGTGGTCACGACCCCGGCGGCGATCAGCAGCAGGTTCAGGTGCCAGTCGTTTTGCGTGAGGTGGCTGGTGGGGCTGTCGGCGAATCCCCAGAGGTAGATGGCGGCCGGCGGCAACATGATCATGGTCTCGATCAGCAGGCCGGTGAGGGCATCCAGGGCCAGCTTCTTGCGGATCAGGCCATAGATGGCGAAGCTCGAGGCCAGCACCAGGGCTATCCAGGGCAGGGAGCCGAAGGCGATGAGCTGGACGGCAACCCCTATCACCGCCAGTCCCACCGCCCACCACTGCAGGCGACGCAGCTTCTCGCTCAGAAACACCATGCCGAGCAGCACGTTGAACAGCGGGTTGATGTAGTAGCCGAGGCTGGCATCCAGCATGTGACCGTTGTTGATGGCCCAGATGAATAGCAGCCAGTTGCCGCCGACGGTGACCGAGGTGAAGGCCAGGGTGAGCAGCACCCTGGGTTGGCGCAACACCGCCTGCACCTTGTGCCACTGGCGGCCGATCAGGGTCAGCACCATCAGCAGGGCGCAGGACCAGATCATGCGGTGGGTCAGGATCTCGGCGGCCGGGACGGCGGAAATTGTCTTGAAGTAGATGGGCGCCAAGCCCCAAAGGGTATAGGCGCACAGGGCATAGATGATGCCCTGGCGCTGGATCTGTTGCTGCATGCGGATAACCTTCACTGGAGAGTTGGATGTTGGAAAACATCGCAAAAAGTCAGTGTAGCGATCCTTTTGGGGGGAAAGAAGTTAATAAATGCCGTTTGGCGAGATTTTTACAGCATGGAATCGACTCAGCGCCGACCGCCGCGACGGATCTTCTCTACATCCATGAGCAGCCACAGCATGAGTGCGATGGCGGAGATCCAGGGACCCCAGGTCACATAGGCCTCACCCTCGCCCAGCATGAAGAAGAGCAGCGGCAGGCCCACCACCAGAAACAGTACACTTCCCAGAAAAAACAGCATTTTTATCTTTATATTTAAGGGCTTGTCTATTTGATGATTATATCGATTGAAGCTGTTGAGGAAAGGGTAAAAATGAAAAAGGGGGATTTCTCCCCCTTTATTGCCTGATCTAGTCATATACGACGTTAATCGAGCTGGATCCAGGTACTTTTCAGCTCGGTATATTTCTCCAGGGCGTGCAGTGACTTGTCGCGACCGTTACCGGACTGCTTGAAGCCGCCGAACGGCATCGTCATGTCGCCCCCATCCCAGTTGTTGACGAAGACGGTGCCGGCGCGCAGGGCGCGGGAGCCCTTGACCGCCTTGTTGAGATCCGCCGTCCAGATCGCCGCCGCCAGGCCGTAGTCGGTGTCGTTGCCCAGGGCGATGGCCTCTTCGAGGGTGTCGAAGCCGGTCACCGCCAGCACCGGGCCGAAGATCTCCTCCCGGAAGATGCGCATCTGCGGGGTTACGTCGTCGAAGATGGTGGGCTCGATATAGAAGCCGCCGCTCTCTGTGTGGGTGCGCTTGCCCCCCAGCAGCAGCTTGGCACCCTCCTGCTGGCCGATGGAGATGTAGTTCAGCACCTGCTCCATCTGGATGCCGTCCACCATGGCGCCGATGCGGGTGGCGGGATCCAGCGGGTTGGCGGCTATCCACTCGCGGGCATGGGCCAGCAGGCGCTCCATGAACTGCGGCTTGATGCTGTTTTGCACCAGCAGGCGGGAGGCGGCGGTGCACACCTCGCCCTGGTTGTAGAAGATGGCGCCCACGGCACTCCTGGCGGCGGCGTCCAGATCCGGCGCGTCCGCCAGCACTATGTTGGGGCTCTTGCCACCGCACTCCATAAAGGCGCGCTTGAGGTTCGACTTGCCGGAGCACTGCACCAGATGCTTGCCGATCCTGGTGGAGCCGGTGAAGGTGATGCAGTCCACGTCCACGTCCATGTGCATGGCCAGCGCCTCGCCCACTGTGTGGCCAAAGCCCGGCAGCACGTTGAAGACGCCGTCCGGGATGCCCGCCTCTTTCGCAAGGCCGGCGATGCGCAGGGCGGTGAGGGGGGATTTTTCAGACGGCTTGAGGATGACGGAGTTGCCGGTAGCGAGCGCCGGGCCCAGCTTCCAGCAGGCCATCACCAGCGGGAAGTTCCAGGGCACTATGGCCGCCACAACCCCGAGCGCCTCCCGGGTCACCAGGGCCAGGGCGGACTCTTCCACCGGGGCGACCTGAGCGTAGATCTTGTCGATGGCTTCGGCGTTCCAGGCGATGCAGTTGGCGGCGGCCGGGGCGTCATAGCCCATGGCATCGCCGATGGGCTTGCCCATGTCCAGGGACTCCAGCAGGGCCAGCTCCACCTGGTTGAGGCGCATCAGTTCGGCGAAGCGCTGCATGATCAGCTTGCGCTGTTTCGGGGAGAGCCCGCTCCAGCGCTTGTCATCGAAGGCGGCGCGGGCGGCCTGCACCGCCAGCTCGGCGTCGGCGGCGTCGCAGGAGGCCACCTTGGTCAGCAACTGGCCGTTGGCCGGGTTGATGCAATCGAAGGTGGCGCCGTTGACGGCATCCCGGTAGCTGCCGTCGATAAAGGCTTGCGAGGGCAGGGTCAGATGGGCGGCCTTGTGTTGCCACTGGGCCAGGGTCAGGTCACTCATGTTCACTCCTTGAACCGGCAAAAAATGTCTTCGCGTATCAATATGCTAAACATCCTGCCGCTTGTAAATCCATCTTGTAACAATTCATTAAACACTTGCCGCTCCGTGCCCGAGTCCAGACCCCGATCTGTGGCTGACCTCATCCAGGCTGCAGGGCTGTCTCGTGGAGGGGCGAGCGGCCCTGGCTACCCATGGGGATCAGAAGCTGGCCGGCGTGTTGGCAGAGATCAGCACGCACTCCTGCTCCCCCACGTTGCGGAAGCGGTGCGGGGTGCGGCTGTCGAAGTAGTAGCCATCCCCTGGGGCCAGCAGGTGTACCTGCTCGCCGACGGTGACCTCCACCTGTCCCCTGATGACGATGCCGCACTCTTCCCCCTCGTGGCTCAGCATGTCGTCGCCGGTGTCGGCCCCCGGGGGCAGCACCTCCTGCATCATGCCGATGGCGCGGTTGGCCCGGCTGTGGCCCACCAATTTATAGCTGATGGGGTGGGTGCCGAGATCCGGCATGTCATCCGCGCGGAAGATCACCTCGGAATCCATCTCCGTCTCATCGGTGAAGAAGCTGGCGAGCGACATGGGGATGCCTTCCAGCACCTTGCGCAGCGACGCGACCGAGGGGCTCACCTGATTTTTCTCGATCTGGGAGATAAAACCGTTGGTCACACCGGAGCGCTTGGCCAGCTCGCGCTGGGAGAGGGCCGCCTTGGTGCGAACCGCCTTGAGGCGGTGACCGATATCCATCGATAGACACTCCTTGACTGTTTACTATTATTAAAATTGTGTTAAATATCTTATACCACCCCGAGGGGGTGACACCAAGCAGGGGCGATAAACCGCCCCTTTTTAGGAACTCAGGTGTTTAATTTAATAGGCATCAGCCAAGTGTTACTAAACGCCTTAAGGATGAGGTGACCATGAAACCGATTAGCGACATCAATACCCCCGACATGTCCGCCTTCTGGATGCCCTTCACCGCCAACCAGCAGTTCAAGGCGGCGCCGCGCATTCTGAAGTCGGCAGAGGGGATGTATTATCACTCAGAGGATGGCCGCAAGATACTGGATGGTACTGCCGGGCTCTGGTGTTGCAACGCGGGCCATGGTCGGCGCGAGATTGCCGAGGCGGTCTCCCAGCAGATCTCCCACCTCGATTTCGCCCCCACATTCCAGATGGGACACCCTCTGCCGTTCGAGCTGGCCAACCAGCTGGTGGAGATAGCCCCCAAGGGTTTCGGCCACGTCTTCTATACCAACTCCGGCTCCGAATCCGTCGACACGGCGCTCAAGATAGCGCTGGCCTGGCAGCGGGCCCGCGGTCAGGGCACCCGCACCCGGCTGATCGGCCGCGAGCGCGGTTACCACGGGGTCGGCTTCGGCGGCATCTCTGTGGGTGGCATCCCCGGCAACCGCAAGTGGTTCGGCTCCCTGCTTGGGGGGGTGGATCACCTGCCCCACACCCTCAACATAGGGAAAAATGCCTTCACCAGGGGCTTGCCCGAGGAAGATCTCACCCTGGCCGACGAGCTGGAGAAGATCGTCTTCCTCCATGACGCCAGCAACATAGCGGCCGTCATCGTCGAGCCTATCGCTGGCAGCACCGGCGTCATCATGCCCCCCAAGGGCTACCTCAAGCGGCTGAGGGAGATCTGCACCAAACACGGCATCCTGCTGATCTTCGACGAGGTGATCACCGGCTTCGGTCGCCTGGGATCCGCCTTTGCCGCCCAGGAGTTCGACGTCATCCCCGACATTATCACCTGCGCCAAGGGGCTCACCAACGGCGCCATTCCCATGGGTGCTGTGCTGGTCCAGAACCACATCTATGACGACATGATGGCCGCAGGCAAGGGGGCCATCGAGCTGTTCCACGGCTACACCTATTCCGGTCACCCTGTGGCCGCCGCCGCGGGTCTGGCGACGCTCGAGATCTACCGCAACGAGAATCTGCTGACCCGCGCCGCCGATCTGGCGGGCTACTGGGAGGAGGCGGCCCATTCCCTCAGGGGCTGCAAGCATGTCAAAGATGTGCGCAACTACGGTCTGGTGGCGGGCATAGAGCTCGAATCCCTGCCAGACGCGCCGGGCAAGCGGGCCTACGAGGTGTTCGTACGCTGCTTCGAGAAGGGGGCACTTATCCGGGTGACCGGCGACATCATCGCCCTGTCACCCCCCCTCATCATCGAGCGCAGCCAGATTGACGACCTCTTCACTCTGCTGCAGGACGTGTTGCAGACCCAGGAATAACGTTTCACCCAATTGCATGGCGCCCGTCGGGCGCCCTCTTCCTGTGCCTGATGCCCACGGCCGCGCGCAGGAATGACGCGAATGACCCATCACGGAGGATTTATGAGTTACAGGATCGACAACTTCATCGACGGTGAAACCATAGAGAGCCGCAGCGAGCGTTTCGGCGCCATCTTCGATCCGGCCACCGGCCAGCAGCAGGGCACTGTGGCCCTCTCCACCGCTGCCGAGTGCCTCGATGCCATCGCCAGTGCCGAGCGCGCCTTCGCCGACTGGTCCCAGACCCCGCCGCTGGTGCGGGCGCGGGTGATGTTCCGCTTCAAGGAGCTGATGGAGCAGCACAGGGACGAGCTGGCCCGCCTCATCAGCCGCGAGCACGGCAAGGTGTTCTCCGACGCCCAGGGGGAGCTGACCCGGGGACTGGAGGTGGTGGAGTTTGCCTGCGGCATTCCTCATCTGCTCAAGGGAGAGCACTCCCTCAACGTGGGCCGCGGGGTGGACAGCCACTCCATGATGCAGCCGGTGGGGGTCTGCGCCGGCATCACGCCGTTCAACTTCCCGGCCATGGTGCCGCTCTGGATGTTCCCGGTGGCGCTGGCCTGCGGCAACAGCTTCATCCTCAAGCCCTCCGAGAAGGATCCCTCCCTGGCCCTGCGCATGGCCGAGCTGCTCAAGCAGGCGGGCCTGCCGGACGGGGTGCTCAATGTGGTCAATGGCGACAAGGAGGTGGTGGATGTGCTGCTGACCGACCCACGGGTACAGGCGGTGTCTTTCGTCGGCTCCACCCCCATAGCCCAGTACATCTATGCCACCGCCTCGGCCCACGGCAAGCGGGTGCAGGCCCTGGGCGGTGCCAAGAACCACATGCTGGTGATGCCGGATGCGGATCTCGATCAGGCGGTTTCCGCCCTGATGGGGGCGGCCTACGGTGCGGCCGGCGAGCGCTGCATGGCGATCTCGGTGGCTCTGGTGGTCGGCGATGCCACCGCCGATGCGCTGGTCGCTAAACTCTCGCCTCTGGTGGCGGCCCTGCGGGTCGGGCCCGGTCTGGGTCAGAGCCCGGAGAACGAGATGGGGCCGCTCATCAGCCGCGAACACCTGGCCAAGGTGCGCGGCTACGTGGATCAGGGGGTGGCAGAGGGGGCTGAACTGGTGGTCGATGGTCGCGGTGTCAGTCACGGTGAGGGCTACTTTATCGGCGGCAGTCTGTTCGACCGGGTCGGCCCCGAGATGCGCATCTACCGGGAGGAGATCTTCGGCCCCGTGCTGGCCATAGTGCGGGCACCGGACTACGAGACGGCCCTGCGCCTCATCAACGAACACGAGTACGGCAACGGCACCGCCATCTTTACCTGCGACGGGGATACCGCAAGGGACTTCACCACGAGGGTTCAGGTCGGTATGGTAGGGGTGAACGTACCCATCCCTGTGCCCATGGCGTTTCACAGCTTCGGTGGCTGGAAGCGGTCCATCTTCGGGCCGCTCAACATGCACGGGCCGGACGGGGTACGCTTCTATACCCGGATGAAGACGGTGACAGCGCGCTGGCCCCAGAGCCTGCGGGCCGGCGCTGAGTTCTCCATGCCGACCATGAAATGATCAACATGCAGCAGCTAGCCCTGGCATGGCCCGGCGGAAGGAGTCCGCCGGCGTGTCCCGCTATCCCTGTGAAGGAGTAACAAATGAGACTGGGAATTCTCGATTGTGACCGGCTGGACCCCGACTTGGTTGGGAGTTTTGGCCCCGTTTACTCCGAGATGTTTATCAAGGGATTCCGGGCCCTGGCCCCGGCGTTGGAATACAGGGTCTGGTCGGCGCTCGACGGCGAGCTGCCGAGCGACTTGAACGAGTGCGATGCCTGGCTCATCACAGGCTCGCGCCACGATGCCTACAGCGACATCCCCTGGATCCTGGCGCTGCGCGACTGGATCCGGCGGGCCCACGATGCCAACGTCAAGCTGGCCGGCATCTGCTTCGGCCATCAGGTGATCGCCCAGGCGCTGGGGGGAGAGGTGGTGAAGTCCACCAAGGGTTGGGGGCTGGGGGTCTCGGTTCACCCCATGCAGGCGGCGAAACCCTGGATGCAGCCGGGGCTCGAGACCATACGGATCCTGGCCAGTCACCAGGATCAGGTGGAGCAGCTGCCCCCGGGGGCGACCCTGCTGGCGGGCAACGACTTCTGCCCGAACTTCATGTTTCTGCAGGGGGATCACATAGTCGCCATCCAGGGTCATCCGGAGTTTTCGGTGGAGTACAACCGGGCGCTGATCGAGCGGCGGCGGGATCGGTTGCCCGACGAGCACTACCAGAGCAGCCTCTCCTCCCTGGAGGGGGAAGTGGACTCGGCCACCATGATGCAGTGGCTGCTGCAGTTCCTCGGCATGCTGCCGGTCGGGCCTGCCGTGCGCTGAGCGTCCGTTTGTCATATCCACCCTGCAGATGCTAGATTTTGTAGCAAAATGAAGGATCAAGCGGTGATATGCCGAGTTCGGATGGTACACTGGCCGCCATTTGTGGCGGCCTTGTCCATCTGACGACAGCCGCGCCAGCCTGTGAGGGTGCAACCTTGAAACTACAGCAGTTGAAGTATCTGATCGCGGTGCGGGACCACAATCTCAACGTCTCCGTCGCTTCCGATGCGCTCTATACCAGCCAGCCTGGGGTGAGCAAACAGATCGGCTTGCTGGAGAGCGAGCTGGGGGTGCGCATCTTCGAGCGTCGCGGCAAGCACCTGCACAGGATCACCCCTGTGGGGGAGGAGATCATCAAGTGCGCCGAGGCCATGCTCAACATAGAGAGCAAGATCAAGGCCATCTCCCGGGAGTATCTGGATCCGACGGTGGGCACCCTCAACATCCACACCACCCACACCATAGCCCGCTACCTGCTGCCGAAAAGCGTCACTTATTTCACCAAGAAGTACCCCAAGATCTCGTTCCACCTGCACCCCGTGATGTCGGCTACCAAGGAGCAGATAAGCAAGGGTTACTCGGATTTTTCCATCGTGGCCCACGAGATAGGCTTCGACAAGGAGCTGATCGCGCTGCCCGCCTACCTCTGGACCCTGTCGCTGGTGGTGCCCCAGGACCACCCCCTGGCCAAGGTGAAGAAACCGACCCTGGAGCAGCTCTGCCAGTACCCCATCCTCAGCTACGAGAGTGGCGCCACCGGGCGTCAGGTGCAGGACAGGGTGTTCCAGGCGGCCGGCCTCAGCCCCAACTACTACATGACGGTGATGGATGCGGGGGTCATCAAGCGCTACGTGGAGCTGGGCTTTGGCATCGGCATCATCTCGTCGCTGGTGGCCAACGACACCGATGCCCCCGGCCTGGTGGCCATCAATCTGGAGCACCTGTTCGAACCCTGCCCGGCCCAGCTCTGCTTCAGCAAGAGCATCCTCTTGCAGAACTACATGTATGACTTCATCAGCTCCTTCTCCCCCCATCTCACCAAGGAGATGATCCAGAACGTGATGCAGCAGCCGACCCAGGCGCGTATCGACGAACTGCTGGTCGGGGTGGAGCTGCCCGTCTACTGAGTCGTCTTCCGTGACAGATCCGGTGCCGCTGGGTGCCGGATCCTGCCCGCCCTGCCGAGGTCCCCATGTCCCGCATCCTGCTGCTTGCCAATCTCAACTGTGATCATGTGCTCTCCCTGGCCGAACCCCTGGTGGCCGGGGCGCGCCTGCAATACGTGGATCAGGGGCGCAGGCTCGGCGGCGGCGCCGCCAACACCGGCATAGGGCTGGTATGGGCGGGGCACGAGGTCATCATTGCTTCCCGCATCGGGCTGGACGAAACCGGCGATTGGCTGCTGGAGCAGGCGGCGGGCCATGGGCTGGACTGCTCCCACGTGGAGCGCTTCGGCGGCGAGACGGGGGAGCTGCTTGTGCTGGTGGATTCCACCGGGGAGCGCACCATTCTGAGACGGCCACGTCGCCCGGATCTGCCTGGCGATCTGCCGCTGGAGGGGGTGGACTGCCTCTATGTGAACTACCCCGGCACCGCCATCATAGGTTATATGCGCCAGATGCTGGGCAAGAGTTTCGTGGTGGCCCAGTATCCCAAGGGCGGGCAGGCTCGCCGCCCCTGCCACGTGCTGGTGGCCTCCCGTGCCGATCTCGCCGAGGTGGGCGACCCCTGGCAACATGCCCGCCAACTCGCAGGGGATCAGCTCGAATGGCTGGTGCTGACCGAGGGCAAGGCGGGGGCCGTTGCCATCCACGGCGAGGAGCAGGTGCGGGTGGCGGCGCGGCCTGTGTCCGTGGTCGACACCACGGGGGCGGGGGATGCCTTCGCCGGTGGCCTTATCCACGGTCTGGCCCGCGGCATGGCGATGAGGGATGCCCTGCAGTGCGCGGTGGACTGGGGCGCCTTCGCGGTTGCCTCCGAGAGTTCCATCCCCTCCCAGGCCCTGAAAAACTGGCTGAAACATCCCCACTGACAGCCGCAAACCGTCCCGTTCGCCGGACTGTAGCCCTGTGCCTGCCGATGGAGTTTAGCCGCCGGAAATGGCCAAAACCCCGCCCCGAGCCGGCAAGTTTGCGATCAATCAAAGAAAGTGTCGATTTATGTACATCTTCGTCGACACCCGCTAGAGCTGCTCTTAACCTTGTCACTCCACGACCCGGCTGAAGACGCGACACCTGTGCGGGCGCACGTGCAGTCTCACCTCTCTGGCCACTGGCTGTCGTCCTGATTTCTGGCTTGTAGTAAGAGGCAAGTGCGACCATGCAACTCACACGATTTACCGACTATGCCCTGCGTACCCTGACGTTTCTGGCGATCCAGCCCGGTGATCGCCTGTCGACCATCACGGAAGTGGCCGATACCTTCGCCATCTCCCGCAACCACGTGGTCAAGATAGTGCATCAGCTCGGCATCAAGGGGTACATCGAAACGGTACGTGGCAAGCATGGCGGCATCCGTCTCGGCCGCTCCGCCGTCTCCATCAACCTGCGCGATGTGGTGATGGACATGGAGCACGTGCTCTGCCCGGTGGACTGCAAGCGCGAGAACTGCCGCCTCTCCGGCGGCTGCCGTATTCAGGGCATCTTGCGCCGCGCCATGAACGCCTTCCTCGAGGTGCTGGGGGAATACACCCTGGCGGATGCGGTGCGGGATCCGACCCGGCTGTGCCACCTGCTGGGGATAGAGCAGGATAATATCCTGACCATGGCCTGAGGGTCATGACGGTGAAAGGGCCCCGAGGGGCCTTTTTGCTGTCTGGCATGCATGCTGGGACGGATGTGGGGGCGTCGGGATGCCGGAGCCGTCAGAGCTGGGGGATCAGGGTGATGGCGCCGTGCAGACAGGCGAGGCCGCAGGCACCGCAACCGTCGCAGGCAGCCATGTTGACGCTCACCCCTTCGCTGCTGGCCTTGATCGCTTGCTGGGGGCAGGCATCCTCGCACAGCAAGCAGTAGAAGCCTTTACGGGCCTGACAGCTCGCCTCTATCCGCACTCGGGTCTGCACCTGGCGGCCGAGCCTCAGATCCAGCGCACCGGTGGGGCAGGCTCTGGCGCAACTGCCACAGTAGCTGCACTGGCCACAGGCGAGATCCAGCACAGGGGTGCCGGCGATGGGGGTGCCTGCATATTCGGGCTGGTCGGCAGGCTTGAGCAGGCCGTTGGGGCAGGCCTTGAAACACTCGCCGCAGCGGCGGCAGAGAGAGAGGAATTGCGACTCTTCGATGGCCCAGGGCGGGCGTGCCTCGTGGCAAACCATGTCCGGTTTGCGGGGCCCCCCCAGTGCGTGCGTCAGCCAGCGACAGAAAAAATGAGTCATGCCCACCCCTATACCTATTAGGGGTTAATTTTAGCCAGTTTTCCGCCAGCAAGCCAGAGAATAGCGCTGGCCAGGATCGCAAGCCGGGTTGCCCTTGTGTAAGCTAGGCGAGTCTTTTTGCGGGATCTGATGAACTCATGTGGTTATTTCTGTGGCGTGCTTCTCTGCTCTATGTCTTCCCCCTGCTGATGTGGGCCTACTGCCGCATCAAGGAGATCGAGTTCGCCGAGCTCGACACCGGGGTCAATAGTCACAAGTGGGTGGTGCTGGCCGCCTATCTCATCTATGTCCTGTTCTGGTTGCTGCTCAACCGTTACCTCGAACTCTTTCTGCGTCAGCGGAGCCGGCGATGATCCCGATGACGACCTGGCTGCCTGCATTGCTGGCGGGTCTGCTCGCCCTGCTCCTCGGCTGGCTGGCGGGGCGTCGCACGGCCCGTGAGGAGACCCTGCTGATCGAGGAGCGTCATCAGGCGCTGCAGGACAGGTTCGACGAGCTGCAGGATGAGAAGATGCTGGGCCAGCAGAAGCTGGAGCAGCAGCAGGCCTTGCTGCTCAAGCTCACCGCCCGCCTCAAGGATGCCGAAGCCACCCTGCGCAGCGAGCGCATCGCCAGCGCCGAGAAGCTGCAACTACAGCAGCAGGCGGAGGCTCGCCTCAGCCAGCAATTCGAAAACCTCGCCAACCGTATCTTCGAACAAAACTCAGGTAACTTCCGCGAACTGAACCAGAACAGCCTGGATCTGTTGCTGACACCGCTGAAAGAGCAGCTCGAGGGCTTTCGTCGCCAGGTGGGGGAGACTCACGCCCAGGAGACGGCCCAGCGTCACAGCCTCAAGTTCGAGCTGGAGCGCCTCGCCGAGCTTAACGCCCGCATGACCGAAGAGGCGGCGGCCCTGACCCGGGCGCTCAAGGGGGACAGCAAGCAGCAGGGCAACTGGGGGGAGGTGGTACTGGCGCGGATCCTCAGCGAATGCGGCCTGCGGGAGGGTCACGAGTACCACACCCAGGTCAACATCGAGGTGGACAAGGGCAAGCGCTATCAGCCGGACGTCATCGTCCACCTGCCCCAGGACAAGGACATCATCATAGACGCCAAGGTGTCGCTGACCGCCTATGAGCGCTGGTACAACTCGGACGACGAGCTTGAGAAGGCGGTGGCGCTCAAGGAGCACGTCACCTCGGTGCGAAACCACATCCGCGAGCTGGGCCGCAAGGATTACCAGCAACTGCCCGGGGTGCGCACCCTGGACTATGTGCTGATGTTCGTGGCGGTGGAGCCTGCCTTCCTCACCGCCCTCGAAGCGGACCCCTCCCTGGTGCGCTATGGGCTGGATCACAACATCCTGCTGGTGAGCCCCACCAACCTGATGGTGGCGCTGCGCACCATAGAGAACCTGTGGCGTTACGAGCGGCAGAACCAGAACTCGCGCCAGATAGCGGAGCGGGCCGGCCGTCTCTACGAGAAGCTGCGGCTGTTCGTAGAGGAGATGCAGCAGATGGGGGGCAGCCTGCACAAGGCACAGGAGAGTTATGACAAGGCGATGGGGCGGCTGGTCAACGGCCGTGGCAACCTGATCGCCCAGGCCGAGCGTTTTCGCGAGCTGGGGGTGGAGGTCACCAAGCCCCTGCCGGAACCTCTGGTCAACCGCGCGCTGGAGCGGGAAGAGTCCGCCGATTGAGGCGACCGAAAGCAGACAAAAGGGCAGCCTGCGGGCTGCCCTTTTTGTCGTCACCGTACCGGTGCGGTCCTACTGCTTCCAGAAGGAGGGGAAGAAGATCACCGCCACGGTCAGGATCTCGAGCCGTCCCAACAGCATGCCGAACGACAGTATCCACTTGGCCGAATCCGGCAGGCTGGCGAAGTTGGTGCTGGGACCGATGACCGGTCCCATGCCGGGGCCCACGTTGGCCACCGCCGTGATGGAGCCCGAGATGGCGGTGAGGGGATCCAGGCCGATGGCGGCCAGCAGGGCGGCGATCAGCAAGATGATGGCGAAGTAGGCCAGCACGAAGGAGATCATGGAGCGGATGATGGCGTCGTTGACCGGGCGGCCGTTGTATTTTTGCGGGAACACGGCTGAGGGGTGCATCAGCTGGCGCATCTGCTTCTTGAACAGGGCGAAGGCCACCTGCACCCGGAAAATCTTGAGGCCGCCGGAGGTGGAGCCGGAGCAGGCACCGAGCGCCAGCAGGATCATGAAGATGATACTGGTGAGGGGCCCCCAGGTGCCGAAGTCGCCGAGGCCATAGCCCGTGGTGGTGAGCACGGAGACGATGTTGAAACTGCTGATGCGCAAGGCATCCATGAAGCCGTAAATATCCCTTACCCAGAGATAGAAGGTGACGACGACCGTCACCCAGACGATGAGCCAGAAGAAGCCCTGCACCTGTGCATCCCGCAGCAGGCTGTTGTCACGGCGCGACAGCGTCTGCACATAGAGCAGGAAGGGCAGGCCGCCGAGGAACATGAAGAGGGTGCCGATCCAGTGCGCCGAGTTGGAGAAGTGGGACATGGACTGATCCGAAGTGGAGTATCCCCCGGTGCTCAGCGTCGTCATGGCGTGGTTGACCGCCTCGAACAGCGTCATGCCGCTCACCCAGTAGGCGAGAAAGCAGAGCATGGAGAGCACCAGATAGACCACCACTATGTTGTTGGCGACCGTCTTGGCGCGCGGCGCGCTCTTGTCGGACCAATCGGAGCTCTCGGTCTGGAACAGCTTCATGCCGCCGACGTTTAAGTAGGGCAGCACGGCCACCGCCATCACGATGAAGCCCACGCCCCCCAGCCACTGCAGGATGGAGCGCCACAGCAGTATGCTGTGGGCCATGCCGTCCAGCCCTGACAGTACGGTAGATCCCGTGGTGGTGACGCCGGACATGGTCTCGAAGTAGGCGTCGGCAAAGTTGATGTGCGTGATGAAGACGAACGGCAGAGCGCCGAAGATGCAGGCAACCACCCAGACCGAGGTGGTGAGCAGGAACATCTCCCGTACCCCGAGATGAAACTCCACCTTGCGCCCGTAGTGCAGGCAGATCAGGGCGGCGCCATGGGTGATGAGCACGGATTTGAGAAACTCGACGAAGCCTTCTGAGCCGGTGAGCAGTGCCAGCAGGGTGGGCAGCCACATGAACAGGGCCAGTTTGGAGAGCACCAGCCCGAGGGTGAAGACGATGGGACGCAGCTTGATCATGCAAGATAACCTGGTCGTTGATTGAAAAAAGACCCGGACCTTCCCTCTGGGAAATGTCCGGGTCTGAATGTCGTTGCCTGTTGCATGTAGGGCTTACAGGAAGAAAGGGCTGGGTTGGAACAGGCGTTCCACTTCCGGGATGTACTTCTTGTCCACCAGGAACATCACCACATGGTCATCCTGCTGGATCTGGGTGCGATCGTGGGCGATCAATACCTCATCTCCGCGCACGACGGCACCTATGGTAGTGCCGGGCGGCAGTTTGAGCTCACCCACCGTCTTGCCCACTACCTTGGAGGTGTTCTCGTCACCGTGGGCGATGGCCTCGATGGCCTCGGCGGCGCCGCGGCGCAGACTGTAGACGTTGGCGATGTCGGCACGGCGCACGTGGGTCAGCAGGGCCGAGATGGTGGCCTGCTGGGGCGAGATGGCGATGTCGATGGAGCCTCCCTGCACCAGGTCAACGTAGGCGCCGCGCTGGATCAGCACCATTGTCTTCTTGGCACCCATCTTCTTGGCGAGCAGGGCCGACATGATGTTGGCCTCGTCCTCGTTGGTCACCGCGATGAAGACGTCGATCTGGTCGATATGCTCCTCCGCCAGCAGCTCCTGATCCGCCGCGTCGCCACAGAAGACGATGGTGTTCTCCAGGATCTCCGAGAGCTGCTCCGCCCGTTTCTGGTTGCGCTCTATCAGCTTGACGCTGTAGCGCTTCTCCAGCTGGCGGGCGAGGCCGGCACCGATATTGCCGCCACCGACGATCATGATGCGACGGTAGGGGCTCTCGAGGCGTTGCAGCTCGGACATCACGGCGCGGATGTGACCGGCGGCGGCGACGAAGAACACCTCGTCATCCGCTTCGATGATGGTGGTGCCCTGGGGGCGGATGGAGCGGCCCTGGCGGAAGATGGCGGCCACCCGGGTCTCGATGTTTGGCATGTGATCCCGCAGGGTGGAGAGGGCATTGCCCACCAGCGGGCCGCCGTAGTAGGCCTTGACGGCCACCAGACCCACCTTGCCACCAGCAAAGTCAACTACCTGCAGCGCGCCCGGATACTCGATGAGGCGACGCACATAGTCGGTCACCAGCTGCTCGGGGGCGATCAGGTGATCTACCGGTACGGATTCCGGCAGGAACAGGCGATCCCGTTCCACCAGATAGGCGGGGGAGCGGATGCGAGCCACCTTGTTCGGGGTGTTGAACAGGGAGTAGGCCACCTGACAGGCGATCATGTTGGTCTCGTCACTGTTGGTGACGGCGACCAGCATGTCCGCATCCTGGGCCCCCGCCTCGCGCAGCACCCTGGGGTGGGCGCCGTGGCCGTTCACCACCCGCAGGTCGAACTTGTCCTGCAGCTCCCGCAGGCGGTCGCTGTCGGTGTCGACTATGGTGATGTCGTTGTTCTCGCCGGCGAGGTTTTCCGCCAGCGTGCCACCCACCTGACCTGCGCCAAGAATGATGATTTTCATAGAGAAATCTTGCCCAAGGTTGCTTCGAAACGAGGGCGCCAGATACGGCGCCCCGACCCCTTATCTGCAGCTTACTGCTTGATCAGCTTGGCATAATAGAAGCCGTCCATCTCCGCCTCGCCAGGCAGGAACTGGCGACCCGGACAATCCGGGTTGTCTTGCTGGTGCAGCGGCACCAGACGGGCATCCTTGGTGTCAGCCAGGAAGGCGCGGATCTGGTCGCGGTTCTCTTCCGGCAGCACCGAGCAGGTGGCATACAGCAGGGTGCCGCCGCTTTTCAGCTTCACCCAGAGGGCGTTCAGAATACGGCGCTGGAGCTCGGCCAGCTCGCGGATGTCCTGATCCCGACGTAGCCACTTGATGTCGGGGTGACGGCGGATGACACCGGTGGCGGAGCAGGGGGCATCCAGCAGGATGCGGTCGAACTGGCCATCGGGCCACCACAGATCCGGTGTACTGGCATCCCCGTGGATCACCCGGGCGGTGAGGCCGATGCGATCCAGGTTCTCCTGCACCCGCTTGAGGCGGTTCTCGTCGGCATCCACGGCGACCACACCGGCGAGGGCGGGTTGCAGCTCAAGCAGGTGGGCCGTCTTGCCACCGGGGGCGGCGCAGGCATCCAGCACCCAGTCACCCGGCTGGGGATCGAGCAGGCGGGCAGCCTGCTGGGCTGCACCGTCCTGTACCGAGCAGTCACCGGTTTCGAAACCGGGCAGCTTGGTCACATCGCAGGGGCGCTCCAGCAGGATGCAATCCTCCCCCTCTTCGCCTGCCACCGCATTGATGCCCACTTCGGCCATGCGGGCCAGCATCTGTTCGCGGCTCTGGCGCTGGCTGTTGTTGCGGATCCACATGGGAGGGCGCTGGTTGTTGGCCTCCATGATGAACTCCCAATCCTCGGGATAGGCCTGACGCAGGCGCTTGGTGAGCCACTCGGGGTGACCAAGACGGATGCTGGGCACCCTGTCGATGCGCAGCAGTATGACTTCGGCGCTGCGCTGGAAGTTGCGCAGCACGCCGTTGATGAGGCCGCGCAGTGAGGTGCCCTTGAGCAGCTTGACGGCATTGACGGTCTCGGCCACGGCGGCATGAGCCGGAATGCGGGTGTAGATGAGCTGATAGAGACCGACCAGGATCAGATAGTGGAAGATGCGGCTCTTGTTCTTGAGCGGCTTGTCCATCATCTCGCTCACCGCCGCATCGAGGCGGGGCAGCCAGCGCAGGGTGCCGTAGCAGAGTTCTTGCAGGAGGGCGCGATCGCGAGGCGCCACCTTCTCCTGGGCAGCAGGCAGAACAGCGGAGAGGGATTGGCCCTGATCCAGCACCTGTTGAATAACGAGAGCAGCCTGTGCACGTGTTTTCATAGCGTTACCTTAGATGCGCAAGTCGGGACCTGGGCCCCGCTTGTGTCAATTCAATCCAGTTCAATGCAATTGCGTGCCGGGTTCAAACCAGTCGCGGCGAGAGTTGAGCAGATCCGGGACGGACATGGCCTTCTTGCCGGGCGGTTGCAGGGTCAGCAGACGCAGCACCCCCTTGCCGGTGGCGACGTCGATCCCCTGCTTGTCGGCCTTGAGCAGGGTGCCGACGGGTTGGCCATGGTCGCTGTCGATGACGGTGGCTTGCCATACCTTGATGGTCTGTTCCGCGACCTCGAACCAGCTGATGGGCCAGGGATTGAAGGCGCGAATGCAGCGTTCGATGGCGACGGCCTCCATGGACCAGTCGATGCGGGCCTCTTCCTTGGAGAGCTTCTGGGCGTAGTTGGCCAGCGCGTCGTCCTGCACCTCGGCCGTTGTGTCACCGGCGGCCATGGCATCCAGGGTGTCGACCAGCGCCTGCGGGCCCAGCTCGGCCAGCTTGTCATAGAGGCTGGCGGAGGTCTCATCACTGGCGATGGGGCAGCTCACCTTGCGGATCATGGCGCCGGTATCCAGCCCCACATCCATCTGCATTATGGTGACGCCGGTTTCGCTATCGCCGGCCCAGATGGCGCGCTGAATGGGGGCGGCACCGCGCCAGCGTGGCAGCAGGGAGCCGTGCACGTTGAGGCAGCCCAGCCGCGGGGTGTCGAGCACTGCCTTGGGCAGGATCAGGCCATAGGCCACCACCACCATGAGATCGGCGCCAATGGCGGCCAGCTCGGCCTGGGCCTCTTCATTGCGCAGGGACGCCGGCTGGTAGACAGGCAGAGCGTGGGCCAGCGCCAGTTCCTTGACCGGGCTGGCAGTGAGTTTCTGACCACGGCCAGCCGGCTTGTCGGGCTGGGTGTAAACGGCAACGACCTCGTGGTCGGAAGACAACAACGCCGCCAGGTGACGGGCGGCGAAGTCGGGGGTGCCGGCAAAAATCAGTTTCAGCTTGTTCAATGGGGCAGATCCTCAGAGGACTTTGCGATCTTCACGGGCCATTTTTTCCAGCTTCTGACGGATGCGCTGGCGCTTGAGCGGGGACAAGTAATCCACAAACAGCTTGCCGACCAGATGATCCATCTCATGCTGTATGCAGATGGCGAGCAGATCGTCCGCTTCCAGCTCGAATGGCTTGCCGTGGCGATCCAGCGCCCGGACCTTGACCCACTCGGCGCGTGGCACCAGTGCGCGGCTGCCGGGCACGGAGAGGCAACCCTCTTCGATACCGGTGCTGCCTGACTGCTCCAGGATCTCGGGGTTGATCAGCACCAGCTGATCTTCACGGTCTTCAGAGATGTCGATGACGATGATGCGTTGATGAATGTCGACCTGAGTCGCGGCCAGGCCGATGCCTTCCTCCGCGTACATGGTTTCGAACATATCATCTACAATCTGTTGTAACTCGGGTGTAATGGTCTCGACAGGGGCTGCGACTGTACGCAGGCGCTCATCGGGGAAACGCAATACATCTAGAATGGCCATAGTTTTTTCTTTAGTTTCATATAAACGCAGTCAATATTGACGTAATTCTAGTCATTTACGTCGACAAAAAACAGCAACACTTTGCGTGCAGAAGTAACAGGGAGTGTTATGCATCTGAAGCAAATCATCATCGCCTGTCTGGCGACAGCCTTGGCCAATGGTGCCATGGCACAGCAGTTGACGCTGAAATCCGGCTATCCCGAGAGTTATGTGGTGCAGAAGGGGGATACCCTCTGGGATATCTCGGGCCAGTATCTGGCCGAACCCTGGCTCTGGCCACGTCTCTGGAACATCAATCCCCAGATTGCCAATCCACACTGGATTTACCCAGGAGACGTGCTGCAACTGAGCTGGGTCAACGGTGAGCCGCGTCTGGGCAAGGCCAGTCAGGACGGCAAGCAGGTTATTCACCTGTCCCCTAGGAATCGCTACGAGAACAAGGCCAACCCCATTCCGACCCTGCCCCTCAGTGAGATAGTTCCTTTCCTGCAGACCGATCACATTCTGGCCGACAGCCAGCAGAGCAAGGATCTGCCCTATGTGCTTGGCAATAACGACAAGCATATCGGCATGCTGGAGGGGGACACCCTCTATGTGCAGGGGGCGCTGAATCCGGGTCAGAGTTACGGCATCTATCGCCCTGGGGTGACTTACAAGGACAAACTGACCGGCGAGCAGCTCGGTCAGGAGGCGATTTTCGTCGGTACTGTGCGAGCGGAGGACCGCTTGGCGAACGACAGCACCAGAGTCACTCTGACGCACAGCAGGCGCGAGGTGTATCAGGGAGACAAGGTTATCCCGTTGCCACCGCAGGAGAGCCTCTCTGCCGTCTTTATGCCAAAGGCGGCGCCGGTTATTTCCCCCGGTTATGTGATCGAGTTGCCGAGCAAGGTGCGTGGGGGAGGCAAGTTTGACATTGTCCTCATCAACAAGGGGTCGCGCGATCAGATAGCTCCTGGCGATGTGCTCGAGATCCTGCGTCCCGGTGCCGAGATGGTGGACAAGAATGGCAAGGTTTCATATCGGGAATATGCTTCCGTCTATGACAAGGCGTTTCACTCAGCTGGCAAATCGACCCTGCCTGCCGAAGCGATTGCCCGGGTCATGTTGTTCAAGGTGTATGACAAGCTGAGTTATGGCCTCATCCTGCAGAGCCAGGATCTGGTCAGCTCGGGTTATCAGGTCAGCAATTTCTGACGTGCCACTTCCACTCGGGCGGCTGTCGCTGTGGCTGACGCTGGATGCGGTGACCGGTATCGGTCCGGTCACCGCCGCACGGCTTCTTGCGCATTTCGACGGCGACATCGACGCCCTGTTTGGCTGTGATGATGGTGTACTGAGATCGCTTGGCCTGCAATCTGCCCAACTCCGGCAGCTGAGATGGCCGTCACCCGTGGTGGAGCAGGGGCTGAACTGGGCCGAAGCGCCTGGCAATCACCTCCTTTGTCTCAATGACCCCGCCTATCCTGCCTTGCTCAAAGAGATCCCCGCCGCCCCCTTGCTGCTCTATTGCCGCGGGGATCTTGCAGCCCTTTCCCTGCCACAGCTGGCGATGGTAGGTACCCGTCATCCCACCTATGCAGGCAAGGACAACGCCGCCCGTTTGTGCGCCGAACTGGTGGAAAACGGCCTGGCGATCACCTCAGGATTGGCGCTGGGTATCGATGGAATCTGTCACCAGCAGGCCTTGGCATCGGACGGTGTGACGTTGGCGGTGCTGGGCTCCGGGCTTGACTGTCTCTATCCAAAGCGCCATCAGGGCCTGGCGATGCAGATCCTCGAGCATGGCGGTCTGCTTGTCTCCGAGCTAGCGCCGGACCAGGGACCGCTGGCTGAACATTTCCCTCGCCGCAATCGCATCATCAGTGGTCTGTCGCTGGGCACGCTGGTGGTGGAGGCGGCCGAACAAAGCGGCTCACTCATCACGGCCCGCTATGCGTTGGAGCAGGGCCGTGAGGTCTTTGCCGTACCGGGTGCGCCGCAAAATACCCAGGCCGCGGGGTGCAATCGGCTGCTTCAGCAAGGGGCCAAGCTGGTATTGAATGCGGCAGATGTCATGGAAGAGCTGCCTGCCCCTGTGCCATTAAAGAGGCTGGCGAACCCTTCTCCCGAGCCATTGCATAATAGCGAATTGCCTTATGCCGATTTGTTGGATAACGTAGATTATGAGACCACGAGCGTGGATACCGTTGCCGAGCGGGCCCAGCTTCCTGTCGAAGTGGTATTGGGCAGGTTGGTAGAGCTGGAGCTGGCCGGTGCAGTGATGGCGGTAGCCGGTGGATACGTCAGAGCGAGGAGGGCGAATCATGTTTGATGTATTGATGTACCTTTTCGAGACCTACATCCACAGCGATGCAGATGTGATGGTCGAGCAGGATGAACTCACCGACGAACTCAGCCGGGCCGGATTCAATCAGGAGGAGATTGAAAAGGCGCTCAACTGGCTGGAACGACTGGCCAATTTGCATGATAGCGAGCGGGAGGTGTATGTCACCGCCAGTGCGCAAGGTTCGATGCGGATCTACGCCCCGCAAGAGCTGGCTCGCCTCAGCACCGAGTGCCGTGGTTTCCTGCTGTTCCTGGAACAGGCCCAGGTGCTTAACGCCGAAACCCGCGAAATCTGTATCGAGCGCTTGCTGGAGCTGGACAAGCCGGATATCGAGCTGGATGACCTGAAGTGGGTCGTCATGATGGTGTTGTTCAACGTCCCGGGCAGTGAGAATGCCTACCAGCAGATGGAGGAGCTGGTGTTTGACGAGTCAGACGGTGTCATTCACTGACAGTCCGGTGCCGCGCTGGTAGAATTCAGGCCATCTGGATTCCAAGGCGCGGCCCATGTCAAAAATCGATCATCACCTCTTTTCTGCCCACGAACATGCATTCGAGCGCGAGCCGTGCCCGCAGTGTGGTGCCGAGCTGGTGATCCGTCAGGGCAAGCATGGCCCCTTCCTGGGCTGTTCGGCCTACCCCTCCTGTGATTTTGTTCGTTCCTTGACGTCCTCCGGCCGCGACATCGAAAAGGTGCTCGAAGGATCGGCCTGCCCAGATTGTGGCCAGCCACTGGCAATCAAGAAGGGGCGCTACGGCCTGTTCGTGGGCTGTACCCAGTATCCGGCCTGCCAGCATATCGAGTCCCTGCAGGAGAGCGACGATACCCAGATCCTCTGCCCAGAGTGTGGCAAGGGCCATCTGGTGAGCCGCACCTCCCGTTATGGCAAACAGTTTTACTCCTGTGATGCCTATCCTCACTGCAAGTACGTGGTGAATGACAAGCCTGTTCCCATGCCCTGCCCCGAGTGTGGCTGGGGCATCATGATCGAGAAGAAAGTGAGAGGGAGTCTGCGCTGGGTCTGCCCGCAAAAGAAATGCTGTCATCAGATTGAGCGGGTATAATCCTGCCGCCATAAGCCCGCAGGCAGCTTGCTGGCAAGGGAGTGTTTCATCTGGATTTATCACCTTGCCGTGCCGTTGGGCGCCGATCCCGATGTTGCCGCGCCGCCAGCCTCTGGACCTGCTCATGTGGCCCGGCATCGCAGGCGCTGCAGTGGCCGGTGATGAGCTGGCGCTCTGGCGGGTCAAACGTCCGAATGTACTGAAGAGGTGAAGGCACCAGGGTGCCCTCATGTCGGTTCAACTTACAACCCAGTGATGAGAGGTGACAGCCCGGCTGTCGCATTTTTTGTATGCCAAACGAATTTGAACAAGCGATGGCCGCCCTGCACCGCGAAGGGGTGATCGCCTATGCCACCGAGGCCGTCTTTGGCCTGGGATGTGATCCCGACTCCGAGGCTGCGGTACGGCGCCTGCTGGCCATCAAGCAGCGTCCGGTGGAGAAGGGCCTGATCCTGATCGCCGCCGATCTGGCCCAACTGCAGGATTACATCGACCTGAGTCAGCTCAGCAGCGAGCAGCTTGCTCGCGTGCAGGCGAGCTGGCCCGGCCCCTTCACCTGGATCATGCCTGCCCGCGCGACCACGCCGGCCTGGCTGACCGGGCAGTTCGATACCCTGGCTGTGCGCGTCACGGCCCATCCTCAGGTGCAGGCCTTGTGCCGTGCCTTTGGCAAACCCCTGGTCTCGACCAGTGCCAACCTGACTGGCGAGGAGCCTGCCCGTCGGGTAGCCGAGATAGGTGAGCTGCTGGCAAGCCAGCTGGCCCATATCCTGCCCGGTGAAGTCGGGGGACAAGCCAATCCATCCGAGATCAAGGACGCCCGTACCGGCGCCATCATTCGTCCCTCCTGAGGGGCGGCAAGTGCCTGATTTGCAGTCATGACGGGCGATGTGCTCATGGCGTGACACCACAATATAAAATGGACGGGACGATCAAGATCCTGCCTGACTGGAGACAAGATGAGCAAACCGGATGTGGCCCAGGTCAAGGCCTTCCTGCTGCAGTTGCAGGACGAGATCTGTCGGGGACTGGAGCAGGCTGACGGCGCCGGACACTTTGTGGAGGATGCCTGGCGCCGTGAAGGCGGGGGTGGCGGCCGTACCCGGGTGCTGCGCCATGGCGCTGTGATCGAGCAGGGCGGGGTCAACTTTTCCCATGTTTATGGTGATGCCATGCCGGCGTCGGCGACCGCTCACCGCCCCGAGCTGGCGGGCCGCAGGTTCGAGGCCATGGGGGTCTCGCTGGTGATCCATCCGCACAGCCCTTATGTGCCGACCAGTCATTCCAACGTCCGTTTTTTCATCGCCGAGAAAGAGGGCGAAGCGCCCATCTGGTGGTTTGGCGGCGGCTTCGATTTGACGCCCTTCTATCCGTTTGCCGAGGATGTACAGCACTGGCATCGGGTTTCCCATGATCTCTGCCAGCCTTTTGGTCAGGAGATCTATCCCGAGTTCAAATCCTGGTGCGATCGCTACTTTTTCCTAAAGCATCGCAACGAGACCCGGGGGGTGGGGGGCCTCTTCTTCGACGATCTGAACCGCTGGCCCTTTGCCGACTGCTTCGCCTTCATGCAGGCGGTAGGTCGGGGTTATCTCGATGCCTATTTGCCCATCGTCGAGCGACGCAAGGCGCTGCCCTATGGTGAGCGGGAGCGGGCGTTCCAGCTCTATCGCCGCGGCCGTTACGTGGAGTTCAATCTGGTGTATGACAGGGGCACCCTGTTCGGGCTGCAGACCGGTGGACGCACCGAGTCGATCCTGATGTCGATGCCACCCCTGGCCCGCTGGGAGTATGACTGGCAGCCGGAGGCGGGTAGCCCCGAGGCCTTGCTCTATACCGACTACCTCACGCCACGAGAGTGGCTGTGACTCGAGGGGCCATGACGGGCCCCTTTTTACTGGCCGATATTCGGCTTGTTCCCGACTGAGAAAAACCGTTAAATCGGGTGATGACCCTTTGATGGAACTCTTTGATGGATTGTTATCTGGTTTTTGGCCACCCGGTGCGCCACAGCAAGTCCCCCTTCATCCATACCCTGTTCGCCAGACAGACCCAGCAAGAGCTGGAGTATGGGCTGGCCGAGCCCGCCGTCGACGAGTTTGCTGCTACCCTGCGTAGCTTCTTTGCCAAGGGAGGCAAGGGGTGCAATGTCACAGTGCCCTTCAAGGAGCAGGCGTTCGCCCTGGTCGATCGACTCAGTCCAAGGGCCAAGCGGGCAGGAGCGGTCAATACCATCAAGCTGACGGATGATGGTGTGCTGCTGGGGGACAACACCGATGGAGCCGGGCTGGTAGCCGATCTCAAGTCCCATGGGGTGACGCTGGCAGGCAGCCGGATCCTGTTGCTGGGGGCAGGCGGTGCGGCTCGCGGTGCACTGGCGCCACTGCTGGCGGAGAAGCCGGACGAGTTGGTCATCGCCAACCGCACGCACGCAAAAGCGGAGCAGCTGGCTGCCGAATTTCACGATCTGGGGCCCGTGACCGCCCAGACCTATGAGCAGTTGGCTGGGCCGTTCGATCTCATCATTAATTCCACCTCCGCCAGTCTGCAAGGGGAGCTGCCACCGCTGGCGCCTGCCCTGATCCACGTTGATATCGCTATCTACGACATGATGTACGGTGCGACGGATACGGCCTTCATCGGTTGGGCCAAGCAGCATGGCGCCCGTCAGACCATGGATGGGCTCGGCATGCTGGTGGAGCAGGCCGCCGAAGCATTTACCGTGTGGCGTGGCATCCGGCCTGGTACCAAGCAGGTGTTGAGAGAGCTGAAGCGCAACCTGGGCACCTTGTAGGTCGGTTCGCTTATCAATCCGGTGGGGAGTGGAACAACCGTGAATGTGCAGTCCGGCAGACGGGCTCTGGCAACTTCACCCTCTGGTTTCTGAACAGAACATCTCTCTTCCTCGGGGAGAGTGCTCCCCGCAGGTAGGGGCGTGAAGTTGTCACCATTTTGAAGTGGGATTTAAATCGATAAATAACAATAAGTTACTGTCATTTCAAGCTTGTATCGTTCGCGGTTATCAAGTTTTTTCTCAAAGCAGCGGAACTTGTGCGAAATGGTGCTGACTAACTAGATAGTTGAGGAAGTGCTAGCTAGTCACCTTTATAACTCCCCGGTATTTATACTGGGGGTTTTTTTATCCATTTGAAAAATATAGAAATTTACCTCTCTCATTTTAAGTGAAACTAAATTACATAAATTACTTTCACTTTCTGCTGCTTTGCTGTACAGTTATCAGCGTAGGGTACAGAGGTAAGATGTTCTATCTTTCAGACCTTTTATTTCACGTAATTGAATGTGGCTGAATAGCAGCCCCGATGAGTCATCGTCGGGGTGTTTTTTTATGCAAAATATTTAGAGTAAATGCTTTAAATCGAGTAATCTTTTGTTAGAATAGGGATATTTCTTGAGGAAAACCAATCGTCTTTGTTCTCGAGAACTCGCTTTTTCCCAATTTTTTGAACTCATTTCTTCAGGCCGGCCCGCGACAGCGAGACTGGCCTCATTTTTATCCCTTCCTATTCCTTTCTTGTAATAAATTTTCAGTTTTGTTGATGCTCGGTATTATTTCCGGCTTGTCTGGCGGGAAAAATGAAAACGGTGTCAAGGAGGGGGGGAAGTTAATTTTCACAACAGCCTAATTTCTATCTCTCTGATTAAAAAGACTTATAAGCTATAGGGATGGGTTGTAACAGAAGGGGACGTGGGGGCTGGCCCGGGCAGGAGAAAACTGAAAGTCTTTCAATCAGCGGAGGGCCAACTCCGCTCATTGCAGCAAGAAGAGGAGTGACTTACTCCTCGATCTGGTGGTCTTCTTCTATGTCGGTCTGAGTGGTTTCGGTATTGGACAGATACCAGCCGCTCAGAGTCTGGGCCAACTTCTCGACACCTATGTTGTTGAGGGAGGAGAAAGCTTCAACCTGGATCTGCGGACCCAGTTCGGCTACTGCCTGACGCACCTTTATCACCTGATTGTTGCGGGGACCCGGGCTCAGTTTGTCTGCCTTGGTCAGCAGCAGCATCACCGGCAACTCGCGGTGTGAGCTCCATTCCAGCATGTTCATGTCGGTCTCTTTGAGCGGATGGCGAATGTCCATCAGGATCACCAGACCTTTCAAGGATTCGCGGCGCTGCAGGTATTCAGCCAGTGACTTCTGCCACTTGAGCTTCATTTCCAGCGGAACCTGCGCATAACCATAGCCCGGCAAGTCGACCAGGCGCTTGCCCGGCTCCAGTTCAAACAGGTTGATCAGCTGGGTACGACCCGGTGTCTTACTGGTCCGTGCCAGGTTCTTGTGTTTGGTCAAGGTATTCAATGCAGATGATTTACCGGCGTTGGAACGCCCGGCAAACGCAATCTCGACACCCCCATCATTTGGCAGGTGACGGATGTCGGGTGCGCTGGTCACAAAATGCACCTTATTGAAATTCAGAGTTTGTGTATCCAACGTAAATTCCCCATAGAGATAGAGGGTTATAGAGTTACTTTTTTGTGAAATCGTGTAAAATGGCGTCGCTTAAACGCGTTTATTTTAACATGCCTTCAGCGGCATGGGATCTGGAAGTCTAATAACGAGAAAGTTGGAACGCCATGAAGAACCTAGTCATTACACTTGCTCTGATGGTTGGCGTAACTGGGATGGCACAAGCCAAGGGCGATGCCGCTGCGGGACAAACCAAGGCTGCCGTCTGTGCGGCCTGTCATGGACCGGACGGCAACAGCCCAGTCGACATGTATCCCAAGATTGCTGGTCAGCACGCATCATATATCAAAAAACAATTAGTTGAACTGAAGGCTGCAGCTTCTGGCCAAACTGGTCGGGTTGCTCCCATCATGGGACCCATGGCGTTGCCTTTGTCCGATCAGGACATGGACGACCTGGCCGCCTACTTCTCCAGCCAGAAGGTGACTCCGGTTGCCGTGCCCGATGACGTGGTTGCCGCAGGCAAAGCTCTCTATATGGGAGGCGACATGGAACGTGGTCTGGCCGCTTGTACCGCCTGCCATGGTCCGCGCGGTTCCGGCGTCGAGCAGGCCAAGTATCCCAGCTTGTCCGGGCAGCACCCTGCGTATATCAAGGCGCAGCTCACTGCCTTCCGTGCGGCAGCCCGTGACAATGACCCCAATGGCATGATGCGGGATGTGGCCAAGAAGCTGACGGATCAGGACATCGAGGCGCTCTCCAAATACGTGGCGGGTCTGCACTGATAGGGTCCTGAATCTATCTTGTTGAAAAGAACAGGGAACTATCAAGGTTCCCTGTTCTTTTTTGGGGCTTCTGGCGCCATGTCTGCAAATGCCCTGCATTGTTGTAAGAGATCTCCCATTTTCGAGTCCGGTCGGGGCTGAAACAGCGTTCAACCTTCGATGCGGAAGCTATAACTTTCAATACGTTAAAAATGAGATGGCCACTTATCTTCGTTTGAAAGAATGCCGAGTGGATTGAGCCCCGCAGCGAAATTGTTACAGTGAGCCCATGGAATGACCGGGCGAGCTGTTGGCGTTCGGGTGGACAGGGAGTCGGCTCAGCAGGCAAGTGATGAGCAAGAGAGTCAGAGACCAGGATGGTGACTGCCAGGGATGAGCGGGGCTGCGGGAGGCAACCACCCCAGAAAGACGATGGGATGTTGTCAGCATGGGTTAGACAAGCACACGCACATTCAGGATCGAGCAACAAGGGTCAGGAAGACCTAACGACATGATGCGCAGAGGTACGCCAAAGGATAAAGCGATTTGCAGCCAGGGAATGGGACTCGCATGACAGGATCAAGGCAGCTTAGGCTGCCTTTTTTCTGTTGGGTCATTAACCCGCCAAGGCATTCTGTGTCAAAATACCAGCAACATGCCCAGAGGATGCCGATCCTGCGGTGTTCAGCGACCGAATATGGTCGAATTGGTGCGGGATCCCACTCTTGTTCCAGATTTACTGTTCCCCGCTTCAGCATCCTCCCCGGACGAAACAATCCCGGGGGTTTCAATCCAGTTATTTGTCGGAGTCATTCATGTCGGCCAAACAACCCATCCGCAAGCCTACCGGCAAGCGCAAAGAATCAGATGCCAGTGCCCTGGAAGGTCGTGAGCGCAAACGCGCCGCCAAGCGCAAGGGCTTGAAGGCGGGCTCCCGTCAACAGGTCGAGCAGGGCAACAAGGGCGGCAATGGCAAGCAGGCCAAGGATCCGCGTATCGGCTCCCGCAAGCCGGTCGTGCTGATCGTGGAAGAGAAGCAGAGCAAGCCGGTGGCGCCCAAGCCGCAAAAAGAGAAGAAGTTGGTGATGACACCCGAGCAGGAGCTGGCCTCCATCGAGAATGATGATCGCCTGAACGATCTGCTGGATCGACTGGATGCCGGTGAAACCCTGGAAGCGGCCGAGCAGGTCTGGGTCGATCAGCGTGTCGATCGCTATCAGGAGCTGATGGACGAGCTCGGCATCATAGACACCGACGAAGATGACGACGGTGATTTTGATGACGTCGAGTATGAAGAGCCGAGACAGCCGGCCTCCGAGGAGGAGCTGTGGGAGCGTTTCAGCCAGGTTGACTATCAGCCTGAACCCAAGCCCGAGCCGAAGAAGAAGTGATGAGTGGATGGATGCTGGCCGCCCTGCTGGGGGGCCTTGTCTTGCTGGGGCTGGCTGTCTATGCCGGCACCCTGCTGGCGCGTCTCAAGCGTCAGCACGAAATGCAGCGGCAAGCCATTGCGGCCCGCAACGAGCGCATCCTCGACAGCGTCAGAGTGATCGCCCATGCGGTACGGGATGGTCAGTGCGACTACTCGGAGGGGGCCATCCGGCTGACCAACCTGCTGGACGCCTTGCAGATCAAGGGAGGACGAGCCTTCGCCAGTGAATTCCCCGGTCTCTATGGCCTCTACGAGAAGGTGAAGGAGATGCCGACTCACGAAGCGAGGCGAGCCCTCAAGCGCAACGAAGTGATGAAGATGGATCTCGAGCGCAGCGGCTACGAGGCCGAGCTGGAGGCGCAGATCCTCAAGGATGTCGCCCGACTGAAGGACTTTCAGCTAAGCCGGTGAGCCCTGGATAACAAAGAAAGAGGAAGCAAGCGTGCAAGCAGAACAGATTGTGTGGGATCAGGCCCTGATCGAGAAATATAACTACAGTGGCCCGCGTTACACCTCCTATCCTACCGCACTGGAGTTCAACGAGGGCTTCGGTTATCCGGACTTCGTCCAGGCCGCAGGCCAGTATCCGGCGCGCAATCTGTCGCTCTACGTGCACATCCCCTTTTGCCACAAGCTGTGCTACTACTGCGGCTGCAACAAGGTGATCACCCGTCACCAGCACAAGGCCGATCAATACCTCGATTACCTCGAGCAGGAGATCAAGGCACAGGCCCCCCTGTTCAAGGACCGGCTGGTGACTCAGCTGCACTGGGGTGGCGGTACCCCCACCTACCTGAACGAGGTGCAGACTCGTCGCCTGATGGCCATCTTGCGGGAGCACTTCCAGTTTGCGGACGCAGGGGAGATCAGCATCGAGGTCGACCCGCGCGAGATCGAACTCTCCATGCTGGATGTGCTGCGGGAGCTCGGTTTCAATCGCATCAGCCTCGGCGTCCAGGATTTCAACAAGGCGGTCCAGGTCGCAGTCAACCGTGAGCAGGACAACGACTTCATCCGCGCCATGCTGGAGCGCGCCCGGGCATTGGGATTCCGCTCCACCAACCTGGATCTCATCTACGGCCTGCCGCACCAGAACCGGGAGAGCTTCCACCACACTCTGGAGGAGGTGCTCAAGACGGATCCGGCCCGCCTCTCCATCTTCAACTATGCCCATCTGCCGAGCCGCTTCGCCGCCCAGCACAAGCTGAAGGAGGAGGACATGCCGGCCCCCCGGGAGAAGCTGGCCATGCTGCAGGACACCATCGCCTTCCTCACCGGTCAGGGTTATCAGTTCATCGGCATGGATCACTTCGCCAAGCCCGATGACGAACTGGCGGTGGCCCAGCGCGAGGGCAAGCTGCATCGCAACTTCCAGGGCTATACCACCCAGGGGGATTGCGATCTGCTGGGGTTGGGGGTCTCTTCCATCAGCATGATGGGGGATGCCTATTCCCAGAACCAGAAGGATCTCAAAACCTATTACGCCCAGGTGGAGACGCTCGGCCATGCCCAATGGAAGGGGTGTTCCCTCAACCGGGACGACCTGATCCGCCGCGAGGTGATCAAGCGCCTCATCTGCGACTTCTCCCTGAACTTCGCCGCCGTCGAGCAGGCCCATGGCCTGGTCTTCAAGGAGTATTTCGCCGAGGACCTCAAGCTGCTGCAGACCTTCATCGATGATGGCCTGGTACGTATGAACGACGACGGACTGGAGGTGGTCTCCACCGGTCAGCTGCTCATTCGCAACATCTGCATGTGCTTCGACGTCTACCTGCGCAGCAAGGCGCGTCAGCAGCAGTTCTCCCGGGTGATCTGAGCCGTCGGTCGGCGCTGAACATAAAAAAACCGCCTCTCGGCGGTTTTTTTATTGGGCTTGCCAGCACTCAGCGCTGAGCCGCGCGGGCGCTCAGTTCGGCCTTCTCGGCCTCGCTCAGGAAGGCCAACATCAGACCATTGCGCTGGGCGGTGCGGATCTCGCTCTCCGTCATGCCGGCGGCCGGGGCGGCCACCTCGTATTCGTGGGGCAGGTCGATGCCTTCCACTGCGGGATCGTCGGTGTTGAGGCAGGCCAGCACGCCGGCGGCCAGGAACTGGCGGATCGGGTGATCGCTGAGGCTGGCGACCGTGGTGGTCTGGATGTTGGAGGTAAGGCAGGACTCGATGCCGATGCGGTGCTCCGCCAGATAGGCCATCAGGGCCGGGTCCTGGATGGCCTTGACGCCGTGACCGATACGCTCGGCGCCGAGATCGCGAATGGCCTGCCACATGCTCTCGGGGCCGGCCGCTTCACCGGCGTGCACCGTCACCCGCATGCCCGCATCCCGCACCTTGCGGAAGTGGTCGGTGAACAGTTCCCCCGGGAAGCCCAGCTCGTCACCGGCCAGATCGATGGCGACCAGCTTGTCTCGATGGGCCAGGCAAGCTGCCAGCTCCTTGTTGCACTGTTCGGTGCCGAAGGTGCGGCTCATAATGCCGATCAGGTTGGTCTTGATGCCGAAGTCGCGGCTGCCGGCGGCCACGCCGTCTATGATGGCTTCCACCACCCCCTGCGGGTGCAGCTTGTGGGCCATCGCCATGTAGGCGGGGCTGAAGCGCAGCTCGGCATAGTCGATACCGGCACGCAGCAGATCTTCCACGTTCTCGTATGCGACTCGGCGGCAGGCGTCGTAATCGGCCAGCACGGCCACGCCCCAGTCCAGTTTCTTCAGGAAGGCCACCAGACTCGGCTCGTTCTCGACGATCTGCACGTGAGGGCGCAGCGCTTCCAGCTCATCGGCTGGCAGCGGGATGTTGTGCAGGCGACCCAGCTCGAGAATGGTCTGCGGACGGATGTTGCCATCCAGATGGCGGTGCAGGTCGGTCAGGGGGAGGGATCTGTCAATCATGGTGGCGCCTTCTGCGAGTCGGGTTGGAAAGCCTGTCATTCTAGGCGGGGATCTTGAAAAAGATACCCCGTTTGCGGGCAAACGGGGTGTGATTGGTCAGGCTTTCCCTCAAGGCGTGATGGGAATCGTTTTTCCCGAGAACTCAGGGGATATCGAGTTCCTTGAGCTTGCGGGTCAGGGTATTGCGACCCCAGCCGAGCAGGCGGGCGGCCTCCTGCTTGTGGCCATGGGTGTGCTCCAGCGCCGTCTCCAGCATGATCCGCTCGAATTGGGGCATTGCATCGGCCAGGATGTCGGTCTCCCCCAGCGCCAGCTTGGCGCCCACCCAGTCCTGTAGTTGTTGCTGCCAGCCACCGGTCAGCGCGGGCTGGCCTGGTTCCGCCGTGCTGGTAATGGGGGTCAGCAGCTCTGTGGGCAGATCGCCGACCAGCACCTCCTGGCCCGAGGCCATCACGGTCAGCCAGCGGCAGACGTTCTCCAGCTGGCGCACGTTGCCCGGCCAGGGCAGGCGGCTGATGTAGGTCTGGGTATCAGGGTGCAGGCTCTTGGCCTCCACGTTCAGCTCCTTGGCGGCTCTGAGCAGGAAGTGCTGAGCGAGCTGGGGAATGTCTTCGCGGCGCTCCTTGAGGGCGGGGATATGGATGCGGATGACGTTGAGGCGATGGAACAAGTCCTCCCGAAACTCGCCGTCGGCGACCCGTTTCTCCAGATTCTGGTGGGTGGCGGCGATGATCCGCACGTCCACCTGCACCGGTTGATGGCCGCCTACCCGATAGAATTGACCGTCGGCGAGCACCCGCAGCAGCCGGGTCTGGACGTCCAGCGGCATGTCGCCTATCTCATCGAGAAACAAAGTGCCGCCGTCGGCCTGCTCGAAACGGCCGTGACGTATGTTGTTGGCACCAGTAAAGGCCCCTTTTTCATGACCGAACAGCTCGGATTCGATGAGATCTTTGGGGATGGCGGCCATGTTGAGGGCGATGAAATTCTTGTGGGCGCGCGGGCTGTGCTTGTGCAGAGCATGGGCGACCAGCTCCTTGCCGGTGCCACTCTGGCCGTTGATGAGTACCGAGATGCTGGAGCGCGACAGTCGACCGATGGCGCGAAATACCTCCTGCATGGCGGGGGCCTCACCGATGATCTCCGGGGTGGTGGTGGCCTCCTGTTGGCGCGCCTTGCGCTTGGTTCGCTGTTCTTTCAGATGGTTCTCGGCACGACGCACCAGGGTGACCGCCTCGTCGATGTCGAACGGCTTGGGCAGGTATTCGAAGGCGCCGCGCTGGTAGGCGTTGACCGCGCTGTCCAGATCCGAATGCGCTGTCATGATGATGATGGGCAGATCCGCCTGACGGCGATGGATCTGCTCCAGCAGGCTGAGGCCGTCGATGCCGGGCATGCGGATATCGGAGAGGATCACGTCCGGTGAGCGCATCTCCAGCGAGCTCAGCAGGGCTTCGCCATCGGCAAAGCTCTCGCATTCGAAGCCTTCGCTGCCAAGGGTACGCTCCAGGACCCACCGGATGGAGCTGTCGTCGTCGACGATCCACACTTTTGCTGTCATGAGGTTCCCTTACTTGCGAAGTGGTAGATAGATGGTGAATTCGGTGTGGCCGGGCCAGCTGATGCAGTCGATGCGTCCCTTGTGCTGATCGATCAGATTCTGGGCGATGGAGAGGCCAAGGCCGGTGCCCCCCTCCTTGCCGGTAATCATGGGATAGAAGAGGGTGTCGCGAATGGCATCGGGAATGCCGGGGCCGTTGTCGATGATCTTGATCTCGGCGGCCAGGCGATAGCGCTGACCATGGATGGTGATCTGGAAGGCGGTGCGGGTCTTGATGCGAATGAGCCCGGTCTGATCACCGAGGGCCTCGGCGGCATTGCGGACTATGTTGAGAAACGCCTGCTGCAGCTGGTCCGGCTCCATCTCGAACTCGGGAATGCTGGGGTCGTAATCCCGCTCGATGCGGATCTGGGGCGGCAGTTCCAGATCCACCAGGCGGCGCACCTGCTCCAGTACCGAATGCACATTGTGCATCTGATGGCGTCCCGGCCGCTGGGGGCCGAGCAGCCGATCGACCAGCACCCGCAGGCGGTCGGCCTGTTCGATGATGATACCGGTGTATTCACGCAGGGCCGGGTCCGGCAGCTCCTTTTGTAGTAGCTGGGCGGCGCCGCGCAGGCCCCCGAGGGGGTTCTTGATCTCGTGGGCCAGCCCGCGCACCAGCTCCTTGGCGGCCTGCTGCTGGGCATGTTGCTGCAGCTCCTGGCTGATCTTCTTCTGTTGATCGATCTTGCGCAGCTCCACCACCATCAACCGCTGCTCGTGGTCGGCCATGGGGCTTACGCTGATCTCCACCAGCCTGGGCTCTCCCTCCACCACCAAGGTGACTTCGCTGTCGGTGAAGCCCTGCCCTGAAATGAGGCACTGCTTGAATCGTTGCAGGTCGAGGGAGATGTGCTCCAGCAGATGGGGCAGTTCGATCCCGATCAGTCGCCGTTCGCTGAGAGAAAGCAACTGTTCGGCCGCCGGGTTGACGAATTGAATGCAGAGCCGTTCATCCATCAGGATGACGGCGGTCAGCAGGTTGTCCAAGAGTGTCTTGGCGTGATCCAGGCGGGTTGGCACAGGTTTCTCCCTAAAACGGTGCTTTACACCTATTATGCACCGATATGGTGCATTGAGTTTACCCGCATCGGTGCGTCACATCACCCCTAATTGGCCTTGGGGGTGGCTTTGGGAGCCTGATTCACAGTCGTTCTATGCAGGTAAAAGGTGGCTGCTTTGGATTTAGCAAGGATCGTACCGTCTTTGGCGAGGAGCTCGAGCCGCGCCTCGTAGGCGCCACGATCCAGGTTCTCCACCCGGATGGCCAGGCTGTTGTGAACGAGGGGAATAGCTTTGTCGTTCAGCAGCAGGCGTACGTCATATTGCACCGGCGCCTGGGGATGGACCTGTGCCTGGAAGACGATGTTGCCCGTGTTGTCGCGCAGTGTGCTGCCCGGCTCGGGGGAGAGCAGCTCTATCTCCAGAGGGGCGGCTTCCAGAGCCTTCCTTGCATCGACACCGGTCAGATGGTTGAAATCATCAACCTGGACCGAATGGGGTGAGGTGCCGATGAGGGGGGAGACCCGCAGGTCTAATTCCCTGGCGTTCTTGCCAGGGGGAGGGGCATCGGTGTAATGCGTTACCCCTTTGGGATCGACCCAGGAATAGACTCTGGCCGCCTGGGCGGTGCAGGAGATCATCAGCAAGAGGCCCAGCGTCCATGTCGGGTGTACTGTTTTCATCCATCTCTCCTTGACGGGGTTCACCTTAATCCTATCAGAGAAAAAAATGTCGGGCCTATTGTCGGATGTGCGGTGAAGCATGGGCTCGATGAGCCGGACGACTCTGAGGCATCATGCCATGAGTCATGATATTTCAGCCCCTTAGATAAAAAACCCGCCAGATGGCGGGTTTGTCATGATGAAGCAATGGGCACCGGATTAAACGGAGTAGTACAGCTCGAACTCCAGTGGGTGCGGGGTCATGCGGACACGATCCACGTCATGCTGCTTCAGCTCCAGGTAGGAGTTGATGAAGTCGTCGCTGAACACGCCGCCACGGGTCAGGAACTCGCGATCAGCATCCAGTGCGGACAGGGCTTCGTCCAGGGAACCGGCAACGGTCGGCACTTCTGCGGCTTCTTCCGGCGGCAGGTCATACAAGTTCTTGTCCATGGCATCGCCCGGATGGATCTTGTTGATGATGCCGTCCAGACCGGCCATCAGCTGAGCAGCGAAGGCCAGGTAGGGGTTGGCAGCCGGATCCGGGAAGCGCACTTCGATGCGGCGGGCTTTCGGGCTCGGCACCACCGGGATACGGATGGAGGCAGAGCGGTTGCGAGCGGAGTAGGCCAGCATGACAGGGGCTTCATAGCCCGGCACCAGACGCTTGTAGGAGTTGGTGGTCGGGTTGGCGAAGGCGTTGATGGCCTTGGCGTGCTTGATGATGCCGCCGATGTAGTGCAGTGCCATCTCGGACAGACCGCCGTACAGGTCGCCGGCGAACAGGTTGACGCCGTTCTTGGCCAGGGACTGGTGGCAGTGCATGCCGGAGCCGTTGTCACCGAACATGGGTTTCGGCATGAAGGTGACAGTCTTGTTGTAGGCGTGGGCCACGTTGTGGATCACGTACTTCAGGACCTGCACTTCGTCGGCCTTCAGGGTAAGGGTGTTGAAGCGGGTTGCGATCTCGTTCTGACCGGCAGTGGCCACTTCGTGGTGGTGAGCTTCAACGACCTGGCCCATCTCTTCCAGCACCAGACACATGGCGGCGCGGATGTCCTGGGAGGAGTCAACCGGCGCAACCGGGAAGTAACCACCCTTGACGAAGGGACGGTGACCCTTGTTGCCGTGCTCGTACTCGGTACCCGAGTTCCAGGCAGCTTCTTCGGATTCGATCTTCACGAAGCTGTGGCCCATGGTGTTGGAGAAGGTGATGTTGTCGAACATGAAGAATTCCGGCTCCGGCCCGAACAGCACGGTGTCAGCGATGCCGCTGGCTTTCAGGAAATCTTCGGCACGCTTGGCGATGGAGCGCGGATCGCGGTCATAGCCTTGCATGGTGGCAGGTTCAAGCACGTCACAGACGATGTTCAGCGTGGTCTCTTCGGTGAACGGGTCCAGTTTGGCGGAGGCCGGATCCGGCATCAGCACCATGTCAGACTCGTTGATGCCCTTCCAGCCGCCGATGGAGGAGCCATCGAACATCTTGCCGTCTTCGAAGAAGTCTTCGTCGACCTGGTGGGAGGGAATGGATACGTGCTGCTCTTTACCCTTGGTGTCGGTAAAACGCAGATCAACAAACTTGACTTCGTGTTCCTGGATCAGGGCCAAAACGTTCTGGGCTGACATGCTAAGTAACCTCCGGTGTTAAAACTCTTTGGGTGAATGCGTCATCACATTCACATAAGCCAGTATCGTGCCAAGTTTGTGACAGCTTGATTTCAGGGCATTTGCACCGTTTCAGGCTGCCGGGACACCCGCTTTCATGCTTGGTTGCGCTTCAAAGTGGTGCAACCTTGGATCGTTTTGGTGCACCATCGTGGTGCGCCAGCACAATCAGCCACCATCTAAGCAGGCTTTCAGCATGGGGTCTATGATCCTGATCCCCTGTTGTGCGCGAATGGTCTGCAATTATGCTAGGCAGATCACAAAGGCGAGAGTACAATTAGCGCCCAATTTTACCCGGTGATTGAGGCGAGAATGTTAGAGAATTTACGCAATATTGCGATTATTGCGCACGTAGACCACGGCAAAACTACCCTGGTTGATAAGCTGCTGCAGCAGTCTGGAACCCTGGACCGTACCACTGATGGTCAAGAGCGTCTGATGGATTCCAACGATCTGGAAAAGGAACGTGGTATTACCATTCTCGCCAAGAACACTGCGATCCGCTGGAATGACTACCGCATCAACATCGTCGATACCCCGGGTCACGCCGACTTCGGTGGTGAAGTTGAGCGCGTCATGTCCATGGTTGACTCCGTGCTGCTGCTGGTCGACGCCGTTGACGGTCCGATGCCGCAAACCCGTTTCGTGACCCAGAAAGCCTTCGCCCAGGGTCTGAAGCCTATCGTTGTCATCAACAAAATCGACCGTCCGGGTGCGCGTCCTGACTGGGTAATGGACCAGGTATTCGACCTGTTCGACAACCTGGGTGCCACCGATGAGCAACTGGACTTCAAGGTTGTTTACGCCTCTGCACTGAACGGTTGGGCCACCCTGGACCAGAGCGTCGAGTCCGATAACATGGAACCCCTGTTCCAGGCCATCGTTGACAACGTCGAGCAGCCGAAGGGTGACCCCGCCGGTGGCTTCCAGATGCAGATCTCCCAGCTGGACTACAACTCCTACGTGGGTGTTATCGGTATCGGCCGCATCACCCGTGGTCGCGTCAAGACCAACCAGCAGGTCACCATCGTCGGTGCCAACGGCAAGAACCGTACCGGCAAGGTTGGTCAGGTGCTGGGTTACCTGGGTCTGTCCCGTACCGAAGTGGCCGACGCGCAAGCGGGCGACATCATCGCCATCACTGGTCTGGGCGAGCTGAAGATCTCCGACACCATCTGTGACAACAATGCCGTCGAAGCCCTGCCTCCGCTCTCCGTTGACGAGCCGACCGTGAACATGACCTTCCAGGTCAATACCTCACCGTTCGCCGGCAAAGAAGGCAAGTTCGTGACCTCCCGCAACATTCTGGAGCGTCTGAACCAGGAGCTGGTCCACAACGTGGCCCTGCGCGTGGAAGAGACCGAAGATCCGGACAAGTTCCGCGTCTCCGGCCGTGGTGAATTGCACCTGTCCATCCTGATCGAAAACATGCGTCGCGAAGGTTACGAGCTGGCGGTATCCCGTCCGGAAGTTATCCTGCGCACCGTTGACGGCGTTCTGCACGAGCCGTTCGAAACCGTTACCGTGGACGTAGAAGAGATCCACCAGGGTTCCGTCATGGAGCAACTCGGCCTGCGTAAGGGCGAGATGACCAACATGACCCCGGATGGCAAGGGTCGTGTCCGTCTCGACTTCATGATCCCGAGCCGTGGTCTGATCGGCTTCCAGACCGAGTTCCTGACCATGACTTCAGGTACCGGCCTGCTGTACCACACCTTCGACCATTACGGTCCGCACAAGGGTGGCAGCATCGGTGAGCGTCAGAACGGCGTGCTGATCTCCAACGCTACCGGCAAGGCCCTGACCTTCGCCCTGTTCGGTCTGCAAGACCGTGGTCGTCTGTTCATCGGTCACGCGACCGAAGTGTACGAAGGCCAGGTGATCGGGATCCACTCCCGCTCCAACGACCTGACCGTCAACTGCCTGAAAGGCAAGCAGCTGACCAACATGCGTGCCTCCGGTACCGACGAAGCCCAGGTGCTGACTCCGCCGATCCGCATGACCCTGGAGCAGGCTCTCGAGTTCATCGACAACGATGAGCTGGTTGAGATCACTCCGAAGGCCATCCGTATCCGCAAGAAACTGCTGACCGAGATGGATCGCAAGCGCGCCGGTCGTGCTTGATCGATAGCTGTTCATCGACAGACCAAAGAGAGGCCTTATGGCCTCTTTTTTATGGTCGCGTGGTAGCTTCTCGCCTCCGGGATGGCACTGAACCGGCTCATGGGTGGTCAGATGGGCACCCTATCTGACACAATATCTGCATGATGACGCTTACGAGAATCAAGATGCAGCAGCAAATCCGCGGCCGCCTGGCCCACGCACTCTCCTTCTTGCGCCACGATGGTGCCCATTTCGCCCAGTTTGTCTGGGGTCGTTTCCAGCAGGACAGGCTGACGGTCACCGCCGGCTACCTGGCCTATGTGACCCTGCTCTCTCTGGTGCCCATGGTCGCCGTGGTGTTCGGCATGATGTCGGCCTTCCCGGTGTTCCAGACCCTGAAACAGCAGATGGAACAGTTCGTCTATCACAACTTCGTACCCACCGCCGGCGAGATGCTCAAGGAGTACATAGACGGCTTCGTGGCCAATGCCACCAACACCACTGCGGTTGGCATAGGCGCCCTGATAGTGGTGGCCCTGATGTTGATCTCGGCCATCGACAAGAACCTCAACTACATCTGGCGCTCGACCCAGAATCGACCGCTGGCTCAGGCCTTCGCCATGTACTGGATGATCCTGACCCTGGGCCCCGTGCTTATCGGGGCCAGTCTCGCTATCTCCTCCTACATACTGTCGCTGAAGCTGTTTGCCGCTGACAGCCTGTTTGGCGCCGGCTATCTGGTGCTGCGCAGCCTGCCGTTCCTGTTCTCGGTGTTCGGCTTCCTGCTCATCTATACGGTGGTGCCCAACTGCAAGGTGCGGCTGACCCACGCCTTGATCGGCGCCCTGGTGGCGGCCACCCTGTTTGAGCTGGCCAAGCGCGGCTTCGCCATCTACATCACCAACTTTCCCTCCTATCAGGCCATCTACGGCGCCCTGGCGACCATCCCCATTCTGTTCGTCTGGGTCTATCTGAGCTGGTTGGTGGTGTTGCTCGGCGCCGAGACCACCGCCTGCCTGGGGGAATACGAGAAACCGGGAGCAGAGGAGCTGGCCTGAGGCCTGCCTTCCATCGTGTGCCGGACCCCGGGTGGGAAAGGCGTTGGCCCGGGCAGGGCATTTATTGGTAGCATCAACGACCGCTCCCGTCATGACGACGGCGGCGGTCGTTCTGTTTTGAGAGGAGAGGGATGTGATTGCATTGATTCAGCGGGTATCCGAGGCCAGCGTGACCGTCGAGGGAGAAGTGACCGGGGCCATAGGGCAAGGGCTGCTGGTACTGCTCGGGGTAGAGCAGGGGGACGATGAGACCAAGGCCGACAAGCTGCTGCACAAGGTGAGCGGCTATCGCATCTTCTCCGATGCAGAGGGCAAGATGAACCTCAATGTGGGCCAGGTCGGGGGCAGCTTGCTGGTAGTCTCCCAGTTCACCCTGGCGGCGGATACCGGCAAGGGGATGCGACCCAGCTTCTCCGGCGGTGCCCACCCGAGCGATGCCGAGCGGCTCTACGACTACTTCGTTGCCAGGGCCAGGGAAAGCGGCGTGCCGACCGAGACGGGACGCTTTGCCGCCGACATGAAGGTCAGGCTGCTCAACGACGGCCCCGTGACCTTCTGGCTGCAGGTGTAGGCGTCATTGCTGGCGCCCGGGTTGCGCTAGCTGTTCACCCTGTCGAGGGCTCTCGCGGCGACCCGCCAGCAAGAGTGAGGGGCCCGCAGCAGGTCCTAGGCGCTCAGATTGGTGGCGTGCAGTATGACGTTGCGATAGCCCGGCACCCCGTGGGCCGTGGTGGGGCCTATCCACTCCTCGGCCAGCTTTTTGGCCTGCGCCAGTTCGAGATGGGTCCGTGGCAACAGATTGATGATGAGGGTGCCGCGCAGGCAGTTGGCCAGCGCCTGATAGATGGGAGCCTGGAACAGCAGCAGGGGATTGCCGTCCTGGCTGAACAAGTCCAGCAGCACCAGGTCGTATTGCTCCCGACTCTCCAGCAGGAAGTGCAGTGCATCGGCGTGGTGCAACCGTGGCGCACCCCCAGTCGAGGGCAGGAAAAACTGCTGGAACAGGGTGAGGATCTCGGCGTCCAGATCCACGCAGTCGTGGCGGGCTTTGGGCCAGCGCGCCCCCAGATGACGGGTGAGATCCCCCCCTCCTAATCCCAGCTCCAGGATCCGGCTCGCCTGTGCGGGCAGCCGCTCGGCGATGCTCTGCTGATGGGGCAGGCAGAGGTGTTCCGGTTGGCTCAGGCTCATGGCGGATTGCACCACGCCGTCCATTTCCAGCCAGCGGTGGCGGGCATTTTCCAGGATGGAGAGGCGGCGTTCGGGTTTGGCGCTGAGGTGCAATAAGTGATCGGCTTGGTACGCTTGCAGATTGAAGTCCATGAATTTGCACGGCAAGATGGCTTTCGACCAGTGTAACTCAAGGATGTCGCTATGTACCGGGTGGTCACCCCCCAAACGCCAGCGGAGCTGGATGCCAGCTACCCGCTGCGCCGGGAGGCATTGGTGCGCAAGCCCTTCAATCTGCCCGTCGGCGCAAACTCAAGGATCTCTTTATGTATCGGGTAGTCACCCCAGAAACACCAGCGGAGCTGGATGCCTACTACCAGTTGCGCTGGGAACTACTGCGCAAGCCTTTCAATCTGCCCGTGGGCTCCGAGCGTGATGAATACGATACCGTCGCCATTCATCGGCTGATGCTGGCCGAAGACGGCACCCCCATCGCCGTCGGCCGCCTCTTCATCGGGGGTGACGAGGCCCAGATCCGCTTTATGGCGCTGCGTCCGGAGTTTCGCGGTCAAGGGCTGGGAGCCCGCATGGTGGAGGATCTCGAACAGCTGGCCCGTGACGAGAAGGTGAAACGGCTGGTGATGAACGCACGCCAGGAGGCGGTGGAGTTCTATCGCAGGTGCGGTTTTCTCGAGGTGGGTGAGGGGCCCGTCTCCTTCGGCCGCATTCCCCATCGTCAGATGATCAAATCCATCAGCCCGCTGCAGACCATACAGTATCGCCCCGAGTGGTGTCAGGATCTCACCACCCGCTGGTCGAGGGGGATCCCCATCAGCGAGAAGATGGGGGTGCACATCACCCACTACGATGGCCAGACCTTCCACCTCAAGGCCAACCTGGCGGCCAACCTCAACGTCCACGACACCATGTTTGCCGGCAGCATTTACAGTCAGTGCGTGCTGGCGGGCTGGGGCCTCATCTGGCTGCAGCTCAAAGAGGCCGGTCTGGGCGGGGATACTGTGCTGGCGGAGGGCAACATCAAATACTACAGACCCGTGAGCGAGGAGCCTGAGGCCAGGGTCGCCCGGGAGGGGATGCCCGCCGTGCTGGCGCCGCTAAAGAACGGGGAGTCCGCCAAGTTCAGCCTGCGGGTGCAGCTGTTCAGCGGCCGCAAGCTGGCGGTGGAGTTTGTCGGCCAGTACGTGGTGCTGCCCATCAAGCGGGCGGGGCACTGACCCCGTCGTCTGGCATCCGATAGCAACAAGGCCTCATGATGAGGCCTTGTTCGTTATTGCGCTGCCGGCTTGGGCTGTGGTGGACGCCAGAGCGGGCCGCTGCGCCCCTGGGCCGGGTAGCGTACGCCAGTCTCCCAGTCGCAAGTGGCTTCCCCGCTCGGGAAGCGCCATTCAAGGGCCGGGCTCTCAAGGGGGCCTCGCCAGCGCGCCAGCAGTTCGGCACAGCGCCGCTTGTTCAGCACGCCGAGATCCAGCTGCCACTGGTCGCTGGCGAGATCGACCCCGCCCTGCAACCCGAGCAGGTGGGTGATGGTGGAAGCCCCGCCCTGCTCGATCTGCAGCTTGCCCTGCTCAGCCCTGGCCTTCAGCCTGATGTGGTAGAAGGGGGTATCTCCCTGCTGCATCGCCTGCCACAGGGTCTCGGGAGTCAGGGTGGGCGGGGTCGCCTCCTTGAACCAGTTGTCCAGCAGCGGGTCTATCCCGACCTTGTCCCAGAAGGGATCCCTGGCCTCAAGGCTCAGGCTGCCCTGCAGGGTGCGGCGCCAGTTGCCGGGAGTCTGCTCCGGCTGGGGGGCCAGATCGGCCTGCAGATCCGTCTCCAGATCCACCTTGCCCGCCAGCGAGACAGGTGCATGCAGTAGTTCGCCCCACTTCTCCAGATCCAGCTGCTTGCCCTGCAGTTGCAGGCGGCTCTCCTGCCCGGGCACCTTGCCCCATTGGCCGCTGAGGCTGAGGGAGCCCTCATCCGGCAGCTCGCTGCTGAGCCTGTTGAGCTGCCAGGTGCTGGGGGTCAGCTCCCCGTCCAGCACGCCGTTGCGGGCACTCAAGCCGTCCCACACCAGCTCGAACCACTTGCTCTCGATGCGGGTACGGCCGAGCAGCGGGCCCGGCTGGGTGCCTCGCAGGCTGAGATCGCTCAGATAGAGCTGCCAGCCAGTCAGGGAGAGGGGCAGTGCATCGTCGAAGGAGAGCACCTTGAGCTTGTCGAAGGCCAGCTTGCGCACGTCGATCTGCTGGGGGCGCCAGCCCTGCCACTCCTGCCACCACCCTTCCGGCAGGCTGATGTCCATGCCGCTCAGGGCCATGTCCTTGAGGGTCAGTTTTTGCAGTTGGGTGTCGAGGGCAAACTCGACATTGAACTCCCCTTCGTATGCTTTGCCCTGCAGCTCGGCATCGATCTGCCGGGGGGAGAAGGCGAGCTTGCCCTCGATGGCTTCCAGCTGGAACAGGCCGCGGCCGAGATCCGCCAGGGTGCCGGAGAGATATCCGCTTGGCTGGCTGCCCGCCTGCCAGTCGAAGGCGGTGAGCTGACCGCTGAAGTTGTTGAGGGAGAGCTCCTGCTCTATGGCATTGACGCTGACCCGATCGAGCTGGCCCCGGTCCAGGGTGATGCGGCGCAGGGGAAACTCACCCTGTGGGAGATCGCCGAGCTCGACCCGCATGCCACGGGCCTTCAAGGTGTGCAGTTGCAGGCTGCGCTCTGGCCAGTTCAGCACCATGCCGGTTTCCAGCAGACCCTCGAACAGGTTGGTGGTCAGCCTGTCCGTGCTCAGCACCTGCCCCTCCAGCCGCCCCTTGAGGCTGAGGCGGGCCAGGGTGAGCTGCGGCGTCTCCAGCTGGTTGATGCCCAGGGTCAGGTTGGCCTGGGGCTGGCGTTTCGGATCGATCAGCTCCCAGTCGCTCAGGGTGGCGCTCAGGCCGCGCAGAGTCAGGGTCTCGCTCTGCAGGCTCAGGTTGTCTATGGTGCTGTCGCTGATGGTGAGGGAGTGCACCGGCAGGGTCGGCAGCTGGTTCGGCAGCGGCAGCTTGATGACGGGGCGGATGAGATCCAGGTGGGCGATGCGCACGTCCCGGTTCAGCCAGTCGATGTTGTCTATCTCCAGGTAGATCTTCTCCAGCTGCACCGCATCCCCGTATTGCACCTGCTCCGCCAGCAGGGTGTAGGGGTGAAGCGGGTTGAACACCAGCCGGCCTATGGTGACAGGCACGCCGGTCTGCTGGCTGATCCAGCCGGCGATGGGGCCCTTGGCCCGTTCGGCGTCGAACAGACCGAGGCCGACCCAGACGAATAGCAGCAGGAAGGCAAACAGATAGAGCAGGGCGCGTAGCCAGGAATTCATGGATGCTTTCCTCCTGTTTTGAGGTTTGTTGTCAGGCGTTTGAGTAGTGATCCCGCAGGCCGAGCCAGCGGCGGATCAGCGGTTCGACATGGTTGGGATGACGGTCCATAAGGAAGCGTGCCATCTTCTGCACCTGGGGAATGAGCGGCTGATCCCGCACCAGATCGGCGATCTTGAGATCCGCCAACCCGGTCTGGCGGGTGCCGAGCAGCTCCCCCGGGCCGCGCAGCTCGAGATCGCGCTGGGCGATCAGGAAGCCGTCGTTGGTCTCCCGCAGCACCCCGAGCCGGCTCTGGGCCGTCTTGGAGAGGGGGGCATGGTAGAGCAGCACACAGTGGGAGGCCACTGACCCCCGGCCGACCCGGCCGCGCAGCTGGTGCAACTGGGCCAGCCCCAGCCGCTCCGGGTTCTCGATGATCATCAGGCTGGCATTGGGCACGTCCACCCCCACCTCGATGACGGTGGTGGCGACCAGCAGTTGCAATATGCCCGCCTTGAACTCCTCCATCACCCGCTGCTTCTCGACCGGGCGCATCCGACCGTGGACCAGGCCTATGTGCAGGCCGGGCAGCCTGGCTTGCAGCTCGGCGGCCGTGTCTTCTGCGGCCTGGCACTCCAGCACCTCGGACTCCTCAATCAGGGTGCAGACCCAGTAGGCCTGCTTGCCCTCCTCGCAGGCGAGTTTGACCCGCTCGATCACATCCTGACGGCGGCTGTCCGGCAGGGCGACCGTGGTGATGGGGGTACGGCCGGGGGGGAGTTCATCGATGACGGAGGTATCGAGATCCGCATAGGCGGTCATCGCCAGGGTACGAGGAATAGGGGTGGCGGTCATGATGAGCTGATGGGGATGCACCCCCTCCCGCTCCCCCTTCTCCCGCAGGGCGAGGCGCTGGTGCACCCCGAATCTGTGTTGTTCGTCGATGATCACCAGGGCCAGGCGCTGGAACACCACCTGCTCCTGGAAGATGGCGTGGGTGCCCACCACCATCTTGACGCTGCCGTCGGCAATGGCGGCCAGCGCCTCCTCCCGCGCCTTGCCCTTCTGCTTGCCCGCCAGCCAGCCCACCTTGATGCCGAGGGGTTCCAGCCAGTGGGCGAAGTTGATGGCGTGCTGTTCGGCCAAGAGTTCGGTTGGCGCCATCAGCCCCACCTGGCAGCCGTTGCCTATGGCTTGCAGCGCCGCCAGCGCTGCGACGAGTGTCTTGCCTGAGCCCACGTCCCCCTGCACCAGCCGCATCATGGGATGTCTGCGTTGCAGATCCTGGCTTATCTCCGCCACCACCCGGTTCTGGGCGCCGGTGGGGGTGAAGGGCAGGGCGCTTAGCAGCTTTTCCACCAGGGCCGGGGCCGGCTTGAGGGTGCGGGCCAGCTGGGTCTGCGCCTGGGCGCGTACCTTGAGGACGGAGAGGTTGTGGGCCAGCAGCTCTTCCAGAACCAGTCGCTGCTGGGCCGGATGCTGGCCGCTTTCGAGCAGGGCCAGCGCCACCGAGGGGGGCGGGCGGTGCAGCAGCTTCAGGGCTGCGGCGAGCTCGATCTGCTGGGGGTAGAGACCGGCGGGCAGCAGCTCCTCGACGCCATAGAAGTCGAGCTGGGCCAGCGCCTGATCCGTGAGGCTGCGCAGGCTGAGCTGGCGCAAGCCTTCGGTAGTCGGGTAGACGGGAGTGAGCGCCTCTTCGGTCTGGCCGGCCTGCTCCTCGCCGAGCAGCTTGTATTCGGGGTGGGCCATCTCCAGTCCGTACTTGCCGGGACGGGCCTCGCCGAAGCAGCGGATCAGGCGGCCCTGGGCCAGGCTGTTTTTCTGGGCGGCGGTGAAATTGAAGAAACGCAGGGTCAGGCTGCCGGTGCCGTCGCTGATGCGGCACACTAGCATGCGGCGGCGCCCCATCACCAGTTGGGTGTCCTGGATTTCGCCCTCGACGGCGCCGTGCAGCCCGGGGGGCAGATCGCCGATGGGCCACACCTGGGTGCGGTCCTCGTAGCGCAGGGGGAGGTGGAACAGCAGATCCTGTACCGTGGCCAGCCCCAGCCGCTCGAGCTTCTCCAGCATCTTGCTGCCGACACCCTTGAGGCTATCGAGAGGAATTTTATCCAATTTCATCAATTAGATGCCCGAAAACACTGTAAATATGTCCAGATGATAGGGGTTGTTGCTGCCTCGATGCAAGCCGCGTTGCAGCAGCAGGGGCTCCCCGGGCGGGGCGAGAGGGCGCATACGACAAAGGCCTGCCGAACACGGGAGGCCTTTGGAGGGGCAGACAGGGCTTAGATGATCCGCTTGAGCAGAATATGGGCCCTGACCCTGTGGATCCGGGCCAGCAGCTTGCGCACCTGCTCGGGGTAATCCTTGATCTGCTCGATCTGATCGAATTGGCTGATGCGACGGGTGTGGGCCAGGATGCAGTCGCGCTCCTCCTGGAAGCGCACGCGCAAGTGGTGGTGGCGGTCGTGCACCAGCAGGCCGTTCTCCAGATCCAGCGCCCAGGCACGGGGGTTGAGGTTGTTGCCGGTGAGCAGGGCCCACTCCTCGTCCACGAAGATCCCCTTGAGGTGATAGGAGTTCTTGTCACAGCACCAGAGCATCAGGTTGAGACGGCCGCTGTCGATGTGGTGCTGATTGCGCTCGGCAAACTTGCGCAGGTTGGTCTCGTAGAGATAGGGCAGGCCGCCTATGGTGGAGAATTTCTCCTCTGGCGGGATGAAGAAGTCGTTGGCTGTCTTGTCGCCCACCACTATGGTCACCTTGCAGCCGCGCTTGAGCAGCGCCTCCACATCCTTGTTCAACTCCTTGGGGGGGTTGAAGTAAGGGGTGCAGATGAAGATCTCCCGCTCGGTGGCCCGCACCAGGTTGCGGATCATCCGGTTGAGCTGGTTGCCGCGCTTGCCCAGGCCCACCATGGGGGTGATGGCGATCTCCTGGCTGTTGGCCGGTATGCTCTCGAATCGGTACTGGCTGGTGCGCAGGTTGTGCTTGAAGCGGCGGATCTGTCCCTTGAGCTGCTTGGCGCCCGGGATACCGGGGCGATCCAGCCGCTGCACGGCTTCGCTCTTGAGGAAGACGTCATCCACGTAGTTGACCATGCTGCGGGTCAGCGCCTGGCTGTGGATCTGGTGATAGCGATCGAAGCGGTAGCGCTCCTGCTGGTGCAGGTAGATGTCGTTGAGGCTGGCACCTGAGTAGAGCAGGATGTCGTCGAAGATGAAGCCCTTGAGGTGCAGGACGCCGAGCAGCTCGCGGCCCTTGACCGGCACGCCATAGATCTCGATCTGGTGTTCATGGCGGGCGGCCATGGCCTGATACATCAGGTGGTTGCCCCCCTGTTTGCCCTTGCCGATCAGGCCGCGCTGGGCGCGGTGGAAGTCGACGAAGACCTTGATGTCGAGGGCGGGGTTGCGCTGCTTGGCGGCGTAGAGGGCGGAGAGGATTTCCCGTCCCGCCTCGTCATCCTGCAGGTAGAGGGCGATCAGATAGATACGCTGGGTCGCGCCCGCGATGAGCGAGAGGATACGGCTCTTGAAATCCTTGGCGCTGTTGAGTACCTGGAACTGATCTGCGGCAACCGCGATCTGGGGTAAACGTGCCAGCAACTGTCGATAATGTGCCGATGAATGCATAGAGAAGCCTGAAATCACGGGATGAAGCGTTCCACTCGGGGCGATGAATAGGCAATTCTAGCAATCTGTGGCGACGGGCCCAAGCAAGAATCCGTAAAAAGTCGATGCAACGCTATATCGGGGCCGCCGGATGGGGCCCCGAGATGGAGGAGTTAGAAGACGATGCTTGCCATGGCAACGATGAGGAAGGCGATGGTACCGAGCAGTGTCTCCATCACGGTCCAGGTCTTGAGGGTGGTCTTCTCGTCCATGTTGAGGAAGCGGCTGACCAGCCAGAAACCGGAGTCGTTGAAGTGGGAGAGCACGGTTGCCCCACCGGCGATGGCGATGACGATGAAGGTCAGATCCAGATCGCTCAGCCCGGCCGTGGCCGCAACCGTCGGCGCCATCAGGGCGGCCGTGGTGGTCAGGGCTACAGTGGCAGACCCCTGGGCCACCCGCAGCGCGGTGGAGACCAGGAAGGCGGCCAGGATCACCGGCATGCCGGTGTCGGACAGCACGTCGGCCAGGGCCGTGCCGATGCCGCTGGCACGCAGCACGCCGCCGAACATGCCACCGGCACCCGTCACCAGGATGACGGCGCAGACCGGGGCCAGGGCGTCGTTGCAGAACTTCTCGAGCTGCACCTTGCCCTGGGTCTGACGGAACAGCCAGAGGGCATAGAGCACTGTGATGAGCAGGGCCACCGGGGTCTTGCCGACCATGCGCAGCACGTTGACCCAGTCTGCACCCTTGTCGATGACACCCATGACGCCCAGGGTGTTGAGGCCGGTATCCATGAAGATGAGCACCAGCGGCAGCAGCAGGATGGAGATCACCTGGCCGAAGCTCGGTGCCTTGTCGGAGAGTCGCTCGGCGGTCTCGGTGAAGCTCGGGGGCAGGGGCAGCTCAAACTTCTTGCCGGACCATAGCCCGAACAGATAGGCACCCAGATACCAGGTCGGCAGCGCGACCAGCAGACCCACGACGGTGAGCAGCCCTATGTTGGCACCCAGCAGCTCGCTGGCGGCCACCGGGCCCGGGTGGGGCGGCAGGAAGGCGTGCATCACCGCGAACGCACCGGCGGAGGGCAGGGCATATTTGAGGACGGAGCCGCCGAACTGCTTGGCCACGCTGAAGATGATGGGCAGCATGACGATGAGGCCGGCATCGAAGAAGATAGGGAAGCCGAACAGCAGGGAGGCGACCCCGAGCGCGAAGGGTGCGCGGTGGGAGCCAAAGCGGTTGATCAGGGTGTCGGCAAGCACCTTGGCGCCCCCCGTCATCTCCAGGATCCTGCCTATCATGGCCCCGAGGCCGACCAGCAGAGCGACCGAGGCCAGGGTGCCGCCGAAACCGGTCAGCATGGTGGGGATCACCTGGTCATAGGTGACCCCGGTGGCCAGGGCCGTCAGCATGCTGACCAGGGTCAATGCCACGAAGGCATGTACCTTGAATCGCATGATCAGCACCAGCAGCATGACGATAGCGCCAGCGGCTACCGAGAGCAGATAGGCGACATCGGGTGTGTTCATCGCTCCGTCCATAAAATGTCCTCAAATGGTTCTAGTAGTTGTTCTGCACATTTCTGTGCTCCACTTCACATTGCACAACGTTACCGGTAACATGTTACCGGTAACGTGCTAACTTAGAACCCATCAGACAAACGTTTTTTGAAAAGTGAGAGAGAGGTCAAATAATGGCGGGCAAGAGCATTATCGTGATGGGTGTGTGTGGCAGTGGCAAGTCCAGCATAGGCCTCAAGGTGGCCAGCGCCCTGGGCGCCAAGTTCATCGACGGTGATGATCTGCATCCCCGCGCCAACATCCAGAAGATGGCGGGCGGCAACCCTCTCAACGACGAAGACAGGGCACCCTGGCTGGAGCGGATCCGCGATGCGGCCTACAGCCTGGAGCAGAAGAACGAGCTTGGCGTCATCGTCTGCTCTGCCCTCAAGAAGCAGTACCGCGACCAGATCCGCGAGGGCAACGAATCGGTGCACTTCCTGTTTCTGGACGGTAGCCAGTCCCTCATTCTCGACCGGATGCGGGCACGCCAGGGTCACTTCATGCGGGAAGGCATGGTAAAAAGTCAGTTTGAGACCCTGGAGCGGCCGGATGGCGAGGCAGGTGTGTTTCGCGTCGACATAGATGGCACCTTCGAGCAGGTGGTCGACCGCGCCGTCACCGCCCTGGCACAGGTGCAATGAGCCATTTCGCGCGCCCGGCCCTTGTCGGTCGCGTCCGTATTTCCGTGTTGGAGACAATCCTATGACCCATCCCGTGATCACCGAAGTGACCAACCGTATCCGCGAGCGCAGTGTCGCCCGCCGCCAGGCCTTCCTGGCCCGCATCCAGCGCCAGGCCGAGCAGGGCAAGACTCGTGCCTCCCTCTCCTGCGGCAACCTGGCCCACGCCGTGGCCGCTTCCAGCTGTGATGACAAGGGGCGCATCCTCGACATGACCCGCGCCAACGTGGCCATCGTCACCGCCTACAACGACATGCTGAGCGCCCATCAGCCCTATCAGGGCTACCCGGACATCATCAAGGGGGCGCTGGCCGGACTCGGCCACAGCGCCCAGGTCGCCGGCGGCGTGCCCGCTATGTGCGACGGCGTGACCCAGGGCCAGCCGGGGATGGACATGTCCCTGTTCTCCCGGGATCTCATCGCCCAGGCCACCGCCGTCTCCCTCTCCCACAACACCTTCGACGCCACTCTGCTGCTCGGCATCTGTGACAAGATAGCCCCGGGCCAGATCATGGGGGCCCTCTCCCATGCTCACCTGCCCACCGCCTTCGTGCCCGCTGGCCCCATGGCGAGCGGCATAGGCAACGACGAGAAGGTGAAGGTGCGCCAGCAGTACGCCGCCGGCGAAGTGGGCCGCGATGCCCTGCTCAAGATGGAGTGCGGCGCCTACCATTCGGCCGGCACCTGCACCTTCTACGGCACCGCCAACACCAACCAGCTGGTGTTCGAGGCCATGGGGCTGATGCTGCCGGGCTCCGCCTTCGTCCACCCCCACAGCGAGCTGCGCCACGCCCTCACCGAGGAGGCGGCCCGCCGCATCAGCGCCATGATCCCGGGCTCCCCGGCCTACCGCCCCCTGAGTGAGGTGCTGGACGAGCGCGCCCTGGTCAACGGCCTGGTGGCCCTGCTCGCCTCCGGTGGCAGCACCAACCACAGCATCCACATGGTGGCGCTGGCCCGCGCCGCCGGCCTGGAGCTGACCTGGGACGACTTGAGCGATCTCTCCGACGTGGTGCCGCTGCTGGTGCGCATGTACCCGAACGGCCCGGCTGACGTGAACGCCTTCGAGCAGGCGGGGGCCGTGCCCGGCCTGATGCGCCGTTTGGCGGAGGCGGACCTGATCCACCTGGACGCCACCCCGGTGTTTGGCGAGATGCAGGATTACCTGAGCCGCCCCGCGCTGGTGGATGGCAAGCTGGTGTGGCAACCGGTGGGGGAGAGCACGGATCCGAGCGTGTTGTCCGTCGCTGGCAGCGTGTTCCAGGCCACAGGTGGCACCAAGCTGCTCAGTGGCAACCTGGGCCGCGCCGTGGTCAAGGTCTCGGCGGTCGCCCCCGAATACCGGGTGATTGAAGCGCCGGCCCGGGTCTTCTCCTCCCAGCACGCGGTGGAGGCGGCCTACAAGGCCGGTGAGCTGAACCAGGACGCCGTCATCGTCGTGCGCCACAATGGCCCGGCCGCCAACGGCATGCCGGAGCTGCACAAGCTGATGCCGGTGCTCGGCAACCTGCAGAAGGCGGGTCACAAGGTGGCCCTGGTCACCGATGGCCGTCTCTCCGGCGCCTCCGGCAAGATCCCGGCCGCCATCCACGTCACCCCGGAAGCGCTGCATGGCGGGGCCATAGGCCTGCTTGCCGATGGCGATCTGCTGCGGGTGGACGCCGACAGTGGTCGCCTCGACTGTCTGACCGATTTGAGCGGCCGTGCCCAGGCCGAGATCGACCTCACCCTGGAACAAGAGGGGTGGGGCCGTGAACTGTTCAGCGTGATGCGTCGCGCAGTATCGAGCGCCGAGTGCGGCGCCACCATCTTTGACTGAGGAAGAGCTATGCAGAACTGGAAAGTGACCCCTGCCGAGGTGTTTGCCGCCTCCCCCCTGGTGCCCGTGATGGTCATCAACGACCTGGAGCAGGCCCTGCCGATGGCCAAGGCGCTGCTGGATGGCGGCATCTCGGTGTTCGAGATCACCCTGCGCACCCCGGTGGCCCTCGAGGCCATCGCCCTGATCGCCAAGGCGATGCCGGACGCCATGGTCGGTGCCGGCACCGTGCTCAATTGCGCGCAGTTTGACGCTGCCGTTGCCGCCGGTGCCCGCTTCGTCATCTCCCCGGGCATGACCCCGGCCCTGCTGGCCCACGCGGCCAGGAGCACGGCGCCGCTGATCCCGGGGGTGGCCACTCCGTCCGAGGTCATGCAGGCGCTGGAAGCGGGCTACGACCACCTGAAGTTCTTCCCGGCCGAGGCGAACGGCGGCACCAAGGCGCTCTCCGCCATTGCCGCCCCTCTGCCCCAGGTTCGCTTCTGCCCCACCGGTGGCATAGGCCCGAAAAACGTTGCCGACTACCTGGCGCTGAAATGCGTGGCCACGGTCGGCGGCTCCTGGATGCTGCCCGCCGATGCGGTCAAGAGTGGCAACTGGGACGAGGTGACCCGTCTCTCCCGCGAAGCGGTTGAAATGGTTAAACGCTAAGCGCCCATCGTTTAGATGAATTGAACAGGCCACCCTTGGGTGGCCTGTTTGCTATCGGCGTGACTCTAGTCTGTGAGGGAGGGGATTATCCCAGACTCTCCCCAACATAGAGGGAGAAGCCAATATCCTTGCAGGTTTCTGGCTGGGGTTGTCCATTGAGCCTGGCCAGCAGCATGGCGGCCGCCTCGCGGCCGATGGCCTCGCGGGGGGTACTGATGCTGGCGAGCTTGGGGGTCATGGCGTGGCCGATGTCGAGGGCGTTGCAGCCGGCGATGGCAATCTGCTGGGGCACGGGTATCCACCTGGCCTGGCACTGCAGCAGGGCGCCCACCGCCACGTCGTCGTTGGTGCAGAACAGGCCGTCGAGATCGGGATAGCGGGCCATGGCCTGCTCCAGCAGCTGGCCCCCCAGGGTGAAGCTGGAGGACTGCTCGGTCAGCAGGTGCTGACCATCCAGACCGAAGTCCGCCATCGCCTGGTAGTAGCCCTCCATCCTCAGCTGGGTACGCACGTCGAGGCGCGCCCCCAGATAGACCACCTTGCGCCGTCCCCGGCGCAGCATCTCTGTTACCATGGCCCGGGCGGCGGCGCGGTGATCCATGCCGACCACCATGTCGATGGGGGAGAGCGGCAGATCCATGGTCTCTACCACGGGAATGCCGGCGGTGGCGATCATCTTGCGGGTGCGATCCGTGTGCTGGGTGTCGGAGAGGATGAGGCCATCCACGTTGTAGGAGAGCAGGGAGGCGACCTGCTCCTCTTCCCGCTCCGGGCTGTAGCCATAGTGGGCCAGAAGAGTCTGGTAGCCGGCGGGCCGGGTCACCGCCTCTATGCCGTGGATCACTGCCGAGAAGACCTGGTTGGAGAGGGAGGGGATCAGGATGCCGATCGCCTTGCTGGTAGCGTTGGAGAGCATGTCCGGTGCCCGGTTCGGGATGTAGCCGAGCTCCTCCACCGCCGCGGCGATCCGCTCACGGGTGCCTTCGGCCACGGTGGACGGGTCACGCAGGTAGCGGCTGACGGTCATCTTGGTGACCCCGGTCAGGTCGGCGATGTCCTGCAGTGTGGGGCGGCGCTTGCGGGTGTCGTTCATCTCGGGATCCGGCAAATAATGTTACAGGTAACATTACCGTTTTTGCGCAAAAAAGTCAGCATATGACGCCATCACAGGAGAGGCTGGGGATGATCAAGGGCAAGTGCTTCGAGGGGAAAAGGTTCGAGCAGCAGGAGGTGGAGGGGCAATCGTTCTCGGAGTGCCGCTTCGTCGGCTGCAATTTCTCCTGGCTCGATCTGGCCGAATGCCGCTTTGTCGACTGCAGCTTCTATGAGCGGGAGCGCGAGCTCGGCTGCCAGTTGCAGGGCTGCGATTTGCGGGAGGCGAGCTTCCTGCGCTGCGATCTCACCCTGGCTGACTTCAGCCGCAGCCAGTGCCTGGGACTGGAGATGAGCGACTGCCAGGCCATGGGCATCAACTTCGCCCACGCCAGCTTTGCCAACCAGATCACCGTCAAGAGCTACTTCTGCGAGGCCCATCTTACGGGAAACAATTTCAGCTACGCCAACTTCGACGGCTGCCTGCTGGAGAGGTGCGAGCTCGGCGGCAACCGCTGGCAGGGGGCCAGCCTGCTGGGGGCCTCATTGGCGGGATCCGATCTCAGCGGCTCCGAGTTTGGGCAGATCGACTGGACCAGCTTCAACCTGCAGGGCTGCGATCTGCGCCAGTGCGACCTGCCCGGGCTGGATCTGCGCCGGGTCAACCTGGACGGTGTGCAGATCAATGAAGAGCAGCAGCAGGGGCTGCTGGAGCAGATCGGGCTGGTGGTCTTCCCCTGAGCGGGGTGGAAAAGAGGTAAGTTTTCATCAACGGGGGTGGGCGGCGTTGCTCTTCCCCTGCAAAGCAAAAAGCCTGCGCGATGCAGGCTTTTTGCTAGGTGAAGTGGTAAACGAAGCGGTGTTGTCGTCTTTTGCACCCTTCTCCCCTCGGGGGAGAAGGGCTGGGGATGAGGGGGGCTGGTTCAGCGTCTGGCCAGCTGTTGTTGCCCGGGTTGATGGCCCCGTCAGCTGGGACTCAGCGTCTGGCCAGCCACTTGGTCGGGTTGATGGCCTCGCCCTGGTAACGGATCTCGAAGTAGAGACCGGGTCTGTCCTGACCGCCGCTGTCGCCGACCAGGGCCACGGGTTCGCCCTGCTCCACGCTCTGGCCCACCTGACGCAGCAGCGACTGGTTGTGACCGTAGAGGCTCATGTAGCCGCGGCCGTGATCGATCACCAGCAGCATGCCGAAGCCGTCGAGCCAGTCCGCATAGACCACCTGGCCAGGGGCGACTGCCTTGACCTGGGTCCCCTCGCTTGCGCCTATCAGGGTGCCCTTCCACTTGAGCTCGGCGGTGCGCGGCGAGCCATAGGAGATGAGGATGGGGCCCTGTACCGGCCAGCGCAGACTGCCGTTGGTGCTGAGGCCGTTGTAGCTGCCACTTGCCTTGGTGCTGCTGCTGCGTGCGGCGGCTTGTTGCTTCGCCACCCGGTTCTGCTGTTCGGTGACTCTCTGTTGTTCGGCGGCGAGCCTTTGCTGTTCGCCGGCCTGCCGCTGCTGTGCCGCGATCCGTTGCTGCTCGGCAATCCGCTTCTGCTCGGCGGCCAGTCGCTGCGCCTCCAGGCGGCGTTGGCGCTCCTGCTCGGCCTTGATCTTGGCGAGGCGCTCCCGCTCGGCACGCTCACGGCGTTCCTGCTCTTCCCGCTGACGGCGCAGCTCTTCCAGCCGGGCCTTCAGGGCTTTCTCCGCCTTGACCAGCTTGGTGAGCTTCTGTTCGTCGTTTTGTACCGACTGCTGCAACTGGTTGCGCACCTTGGCCCGGCTCTGCTGGCTGGCCAGCAGGCTCTGGTGATGCTGCTGCTGTTCACTCAGCAGGGTCTGCAGCCTGGTCTCGGTCTCTTTGGTGGCCAGCTGGTTTTTCGCCAGCTTGTTGCGGGTGGCGCGCAGGGCGTCTATGGCCTCGATGCGGGCCTTGTTGAGGTAGTCGTAGTAATCGAGAGAGCGGCTCAGCTTGGCCGGATCCTGCTGGTTGAGCAGCAGCTTGAGGTAGTCGTGGTTGCCCGCCTGGAAGGCGCTTTCCGCCTGCTTGGCCAGCAACTGTTTCTGGTGTTTCGCTTGTTGTTCCAGCGCCAGCTTGTCCCGCTGCAGCTCGGCCAGCTTCTGCTGGTTCTGCTTCAGTTGCTGTCTGGTCTGATCCAGCTTGGCGGCGGCGGCCGAGATGGCCTGCTCGTCAGCCTTGAGCTGGGTGTTGAGCTTGGCAAGCTCCTGCTTGCTGAGCTTGAGGGTCTTCTGCTGTTCCTTGATCTCGGACTGCATGGCCCCCAGCTGCTGGTTCGCAGCCTGGGCCGTGCCGGCACCGCCGATCAGGCAAAAAAACAGCGCGCCGGCCAACAGGCCGACGCGACTGGTTTTCTGTGAAATAACTTCGCATCCCCGCATGGGGCAGGATTATTTCAGAATCATCAGGGGCTTGCCAGTCATTTCCGGCGGGACAGGCAGACCCATCAGAGTCAACATGGTCGGGGCCAGATCGGACAGTTTGCCGCCTTCCTGCACCTCGGCCTTGCGACCGAAATAGATGAGGGGAACCGGCAGATTGGTGTGGGCGGTGTGCGCCTGACCAGTCTCTTCGTCCAGCATCTTCTCGGCGTTGCCGTGGTCGGCGGTGATCAGGCACTCGCCACCCACTTCGGCCAGGGCCTCGGTGACGCGACCGATGCAGTGGTCAACGGCTTCGCAAGCCTTGACGGCCGCATCGAACACGCCGGTGTGGCCAACCATGTCGCCGTTCGGGTAGTTGCAGATGATGACGTCGTACTTGCCGCTCTTGATGGCGCCGACCAGTTTGTCGGTCAGCTCTTCGGAGCTCATCTCCGGCTGCAGGTCATAGGTGGCCACTTTCGGGCTGGCGACGATCTCGCGATCTTCACCGGTGAAGCAATCTTCTTCGCCACCGTTGAAGAAGAAGGTGACGTGAGCGTACTTCTCGGTCTCGGAGATGCGCAGCTGGGTCTTGCCCTGCTTGGCCAGCCATTCGCCCAGGGTGTTCACCAGGGCAGTGGGCGGGTAGGCGCAGGCAGTCTTGATGTCGGCCGCGTACTCGGTCAGCATCACGAAGTTCAGGGCCGGGGTGGCGGCACGGGCGAAGCCGGTGAAGTCGCTGTCGACGAAGGCGCGGGTGATCTCGCGGGCACGGTCGGCACGGAAGTTCATGAAGATCAGCGCATCGCCGTCTTCCATAGGTGCAGCTTCGCCGATGCGGGTGGCCTTGACGAACTCGTCGTTCTCGTCGCGGGCGTAGGCATTGGCCAGTGCTTCGCTGGCGCTGTCGGCGGTGAACTCGCCCTTGCCTTGAGTCATCAGGTCATAGGCTTGCTGCACGCGATCCCAACGGTTGTCACGGTCCATGGCGAAGTAACGGCCGATCATGGAGGCGAAACGACCCTTGCCCAGACGGGCGAACAGGGCGTCGAACAGCTCGATGGAGGACTGGGCGGAGCGCGGCGGCACGTCGCGGCCATCCAGGAAGGCGTGGAAGTAGATCTTCTCGGCGCCACGCTTGGCGGCCATTTCGATCATGCCCATGATGTGTTCTTCGTGGCTGTGTACGCCACCCGGGGACATCAGGCCCATGATGTGCACGGCCTTGCCCTTGGTCACGGCAGCGTCAACAGCCTTGCCCAGCTCGACGTTCTGGAAGAAGTCGCCGTCCTGGATGTCTTTGGAGATGCGGGTCAGCTCCTGGTAGACGATGCGACCGGCGCCGATGTTGACGTGGCCCACTTCGGAGTTGCCCATCTGGCCGTCCGGCAGACCCACATCCAGGCCGGAGCCGGAGATCAGGGTGCTGGTGTAGTCACGGGCCAGGCGGTCCAGGTTCGGAGTCTTGGCGGCGGCAACGGCGTTGTGCTCTTGCTTGGTGCTGTAGCCCCAACCGTCCATGATGACCAGAACCAAAGGTTTCTTAGCTGTTGACATAAGACTATGTCCTCTCGGATAGGAATGAATTGCGGGAAGTGAAACTAGCGTAATATTACTACATCTGCCGAAATAGTCACCTGATAGCCAAGTCCCTCTTCCACCTCTGTTTTTACCTGTTATCCGGCTGTATTTGGCATGTTGCCGGCTTGTCTTTGTGCTCCGCTCTCCCCCTGGCGCCTCTCTCCCGGGGCGGGTGGCAGCCCCGTCCCCAAGCCGGTCTGGGGGCGGACAATCCCTGGTGGGAGCTTGCTCTCGCTTTGCCGCCAAGATGGCTGATCTTATCAAGGGCCCCATGTATACTCGGGCCCTTGTCTTGGTCCCTGGATAGTAGAAGATGCAAGAGTATTTGGATTTTGCGGCCCGCAACCCGCTGCTGACCGCAGCCTGGTTGGGCCTGGCAGGCACCCTGGTGTATACCACTGTGCGTGCTCGTTTTTCTCCGGTGAAGGCGGTGAACAATCATGGCGCCACCCTGCTGATCAACCGTGAAAATGCCACTGTGGTGGACATTCGCAGTCAGGATGAGTTTGCCAAGGGTCATCTGGCCGGCGCCCATCACCTGCCCCTCACCCAGATCCAGGCGAACAATCTGGGGCCGGTTGAAAAGCACAAAGATGCCCCCATCATAGTGGTGTGCGAGTCGGGGATGACCGCTGGTGGCGCGGGTCGCCAACTGAGCAAAGCCGGTTTCAAACAGGTATATGTGCTCAGCGGTGGCATGGCCCAATGGCGTGCAGATAATCTGCCGGTGACCAAAAAACGCTGATTTAAGGGCCTGCGCCCACTCATTATCTTAAAAAGGAATCAAACGAAATGGCTGACGAAATCAACAACCAGGAAGTGCAACCGGAATTCCACATCCAGCGTGTCTACACCAAGGATGTCTCCTTCGAAGCCCCCAATACTCCGCACATCTTCCAGAAAGAGTGGCAGCCGGACGTCAAGCTGGACATGGACACCAAGACCAATGTCCTGGCTGACGGCGTGTACGAGGTCGTGCTGACCCTGACCGTGACCTGCAAGCTGGAAACCGAGACTGCCTTCCTGTGTGAAGTGCAGCAGGCCGGTATCTTCACCATCGGCAACCTGCCGGAGCCGCAGCTGGCACACTGCCTGGCCGCCTTCTGCCCGAACATCCTGTTCCCCTATGCCCGCGAAGCTGTGGCCAACCTGGTGAGCAAGGGTTCCTTCCCGCAGCTGAACCTGGCACCGGTCAACTTCGACGCCCTGTTTGCCCAGCACATGGCACAGGTTCAGGCCCAGCAGGCGACTGCGGAAGCCTGATAATGGCCGACCAGATCGCAATCTCGGTCTTGGGGGCGGGGTCTTATGGCTCCGCCCTTGCCATTTCTCTGGCGCGCAATGGCCATCCGACCCTGCTGTGGGGTCACGATCCCGCCCATGTCGCCGAGCTGGAACAAGATCGCTGCAACAAGGCGTTTCTGCCTGATGTCCCTTTCCCCGCCGATCTGCAGCTGACTGCGGATCTGCAAGCGGCGGTGCAGGCCGCTCCCGTGTTGCTGCTGGTGGTGCCGAGCCATGTGTTCGGTCAGGTGCTGGCCCGGGTCAAACCCTTCCTGCGCCCCGATACCCGTATCGCCTGGGCCACCAAGGGGCTGGAGCCGGACAGCGGCCGTCTGCTGCAGGACGTGGCCCGTGACGTGCTGGGGGAGACTATCCCGCTGGCGGTGATCTCGGGTCCGACCTTCGCCAGAGAGCTGGCCGCCGGCCTGCCGACCGCCATCTCGGTGGCGTCGACCCACGACGACTTCGCCGACGATCTCTCGCAACTGCTGCACTGCGGCCGCTCGTTCCGGGTCTATACCAATCCGGATTTCATCGGTCTGCAGCTGGGCGGTGCGGTCAAGAACGTCATCGCCATCGGCGCCGGTCTCTCCGACGGCCTGGGTTTTGGCGCCAACGCCAGAACCGCGCTCATCACCCGGGGCCTTGTGGAGATGCAACGCCTCGGTGCCGCGCTGGGGGCGGATGCCAAAACCTTCATGGGGATGGCAGGGCTCGGGGATCTGGTGCTGACCTGCACCGACAACCAGTCTCGCAACCGTCGCTTCGGTCTGGCCCTTGGGGCCGGCAAGTCGGTGGAAACCGCCATGACCGAGATCGGTCAGGTGGTGGAAGGCTATCGCAACACTAAGGAGGTGCATCTGCTGGCGGCCCGTTGTGGCGTCGAGATGCCTATCTGCGAGCAGATCTTCAAGGTGCTGTACGAAGGCAAGAACCCGAAAGAGGCGGCCATCGCCCTGCTGTCGCGAGACAAGAAGGACGAGTAATCTGCCCGCCGCAGAATGCAAAAGGCCCCGCCAGTTGGCGGGGCCTTTTCTTTGCCGCAAGGGCAAATCAATAGTAGGAGTGATCACCACGCTGGTGCTCGGTGGCATCTTTCACGCCGTTGAGCTCGCCCGGGAACTTCTCCAGCAGCTGCTTCTCGATCCCCTCTTTCAGGGTGTAATCCACCTGTGAACAGCCGTTGCAACCACCACCGAACTGCAAAATCGCCAGCTTGTCGTCGGTGATGTCAATCAAGGTCACCTTGCCACCGTGACCGGCCAGCATGGGGTTCACCTCTGACATCAGCACGTATTCGATGCGATCGGCCAGGGGGGCATCGTCGGCCACCTTGCGCATCTTGGCGTTCGGTGCTTTGAGGGTGAGCTGGGAGCCCATCTGATCGGTGACGAAGTCGATGGTGGCATCCACCAGATAAGGGGCGCTCAGGGGATCGACCAAGCAGTCGAAGCCACTGAAGGGCAGGTGTTGATCTTCCGGATCGACCGCGTCGGGTGGGCAATAGGATACGCCGCACTCGGCATTCTGGGTTCCCGGATTGACCACAAACACCCGGATGTTGGTGCCATCAGGCTGCTTCTCCAGCAACTTGCGGAAGTGGGCCTGGGCGGTGTCGGAAATGCTGATCATCACTATCCTCATAAACCTGAGTGTACGACTAGGGTATTCATGATAACTCGCTTGGCGGGGCTTGGGTAGCGTGTCGATGGTCACGGCATCCGGCCTTGAGCGTAACCGTCTCGTGACGAGGTGGCAGGGCGCCGCCTATCTTTCCCGTTGCAGTCCCGGCTACTTGATGTGTCTCAGGGTGCGGCAGATGGCCCACACCTCTACCCTGGCGATGCCGCTCTCATGAAGCAGGCGGATGAGCTGACCTGCGGTGGCTCCCGTGGTCACCACGTCGTCGAGCAGGGCCACGTGGCGGTAATGGTGGGGTGTTATCTGGAAGGCGCCGCGCAGGTTGCGCCGCCGCTGGCCGGCACTGAGCCGGGTTTGCTGCGGAGTGGCCCTGATCCTGCGCAGCAGCCGGGTGTCACAGGGGATGCCGGTGAGCTTGCCGAGGGCGGTTCCTATCTCCTCTGCCTGATTGAAGCCGCGCCACCACTGGCGCCACCAGTGCAGGGGAACGGGGATGATGGCCTCGGGAGGATCGTCTCCCTCCAGATGGTCGGCCAGCAGTTGGGCGAGCAGCGGCGCCAGCAGGATCTGGCCCGAGTATTTCAGGCGGGGAATGAGCAGGGAGTAGGGGGGCTGATAGTCGCCTATCACCTGCAGCCGTTCCCAGGGAGGGGGTCGGCGCTGGCAGCGTCCGCACAGCAGCTCGTTTCCTGCATGGTGCTCTGGCAAGGGGGCCGCGCACAGCCTGCATTTGCGGCAAGGCTGGTGCAGGGACTGCTGGCACCAGCTACACAGCAGAGGCTGATCATCACAGGGCTGGCGACAGAGCAGGCAGAGGCCGAGCCAGTCGGACCGGCTACCGAGGATCGGACTTGCTTTGGCGAGCAGCCGCTTTAACATGCAGGCTCCAAGCAGATGAACAGGGATCTTGAGTCTAGATGAGCGTATCGGTTGAGCGGTTTGGCCAGGGTCAGGACCTGGTGTTGTTACATGGCTGGGGCATGAATGGTGCTGTCTGGCACGGTATTGCCCAGCAGTTGGCGGCCCACTATCGGTTGCACCTGGTGGACTTGCCCGGGTTTGGCAACAGCCCTCTGCACGAGAGGAGTGAGTACACCCTGCCTTGGCTGGCGGAGCAGGTTGCCACAGTCCTGCCGGAAAAATGCCATCTGCTCGGCTGGTCCCTCGGCGGTCTGGTGGCGAGCCAGCTGGCCCTGACCCGACCTGAGCGCCTCCACTCCCTCATTACTGTCGCCAGCTCCCCTTGCTTCATGGCCCGCGAAGACTGGCCCGGGATAGCCCCCAAGGTGCTTGCTGGGTTCAACCAGATGCTGGCGGGGGACTTCATGCAGACCATAGAGCGCTTCCTGGCGATCCAGGCCATGGGCAGCGAGCATGCCAGAAACGACATTCGCCAGTTGCGCCACTGGCTGGCAGAGCGCCCGGCTCCCCGGCTTGCCGCGCTGGAGGCGGGTCTCGGCCTGCTGGCCGACGTGGATCTGCGGGATGAGCTGGTCGGTCTGGATCTGCCCTGGCTGCGCATCTATGGCAGGCTGGACTCCCTGGTGCCCAAGGCGGCCATACCGCTGCTGGACGAGCGTTATCCCGCGAGCCGCAGCCTGGTGCTGGAGAAGGCCTCCCACGCCCCCTTCATCTCCCATCCAGAGCCTTTCATCACCCTGTTGCGACAGTTCATTGGCTGATCCTTGAGCGGCATGCTTCAATAACGCCTCAAGGTGGTGGATAATTAGCCAATCATGAAAGGAGTGAGCCGATGCGTATCGATTCTGCCATGACCACGGGCGTACAGGGATTCCAGCGGGCCGAGCAACTGGCCGGTCAGGCATCCGGCCAGCTTGCCCGCCTCAACACCCCGTCGGGTGACCAGGTACAGGTGACGGACGAGCTGGTGAATCTCAAGGTGGCCGAGCTGCATGCCGGCGCCTCTGCCAAGGTGATCCAGACCGCCAGCGACATGCTGGGCACCCTGATCGACATCAAGGTGTGAGATGAACATCAATGTCAGCCTGCCGCCTATCATTCCGAATCAACTGCAACCGCAGACGGAATCGGCGCAGACTGATAACCGCCGCGCAGAACTGGTGCCTCCCAGCCGCCAGAGCGAGGCGTCCAACGCCGAGTCCGGTGTTGCCTCCCAGAAAGACAAGTCCAGAGCCGCCCAGGCCAATCCGCCCGCCGCTTCTTCAACCCGGGATAATGCACAGACCAGCCCGACGACCCCGTCCCATCGCTTCGTCGAGGCCACGGGGGAGGAGAGCCAGCGCCGGCAGCAGCAGGATCCCGAGCAGCAGGAGCAACAGAGGCAGCAACGCCAGCTGGCCGCACTGGTGGAGCGGGATCTCGAGGTGCGCAAGCACGAGCAGGCGCACCAGATGGCAGGTGGCGAGCATGCGGGCAGCCCCAGCTACCAGTTTTCCCAGGGGCCGGATGGCAAGCGTTACGCCACCGGGGGTGAGGTGGCCATCGACATCGGTGTTGTCCATGGCGATCCGGCTGCCACCCTCGCCAAGATGCAGCAGGTGCGTGCCGCCGCCCTGGCACCGGCAGAACCCTCGTCACAGGATCTGAGCGTGGCCCGCGCCGCCACCGCCAAAGAGGCTCAGGCCCGCAAGGAGTTGATGGACGCCAGAGGCGCTGCAATCGGGCCGCTTGGCGCCTACATGGACAGGCGCAATCAGGTGATAGCCCAACACTACCAGCAGGCCGTCAGACCCGCCCCTCGTCAGACCTTCAGCCAGGACATCTGAGAGGCCGGATCCGCCGGATTCAAAATCCGCCGTAGCAATACGTGTCGGTTCGAGTCCGACCCCGGGCACCATTATTTTCCCCTGTTTGGTCAACAGGTTATAGCGCTCAAGAGCGCTCCTGCTCAAAGTTTCTGCGGTTGATAACACTCATTCATGTGCAAATCTGTGCAAGAGGTTTCAACCAATGGCAAGTATCCAAGTTCTCACTCGAAAAACCGGCAAGTCCTATCGCGTTCAGTTCATGCGTAACGGCAACCGTGTATCCAAAGTTTTTACCCGCAAAAAAGACGCAGAGCAGTTCCTGGCTCAGATCACCGTATCTGACGAGCTGGCAGATGCCTTAACCAACGTCACCCTCACTAGCACCACCATTCAACAAGCTATTCATGAGTACCTTGAACAACACAAGGGACGAGACAAGTCTGTACCCCAGCGTCTGGGCTGGTGGGTTGAACATCTTGGCGACAAGACGTTGAACAAGGTCAACCGCCAGCGGATCAAGAATGCTATCTCTATTCTGGAGGCGGAAGGGAAGGCCCCTGCGACCCTTAACCGCTACAAAGCAGCGTTGTCAGCGGTTTTTGCGTACATGTGCGATAGGTATGACCTCAAGGTAAATCCTTGCCTGGAAGTGAAGCAGAAGCGGGAAGACAATGCTCGCACACGCTTTTTGTCGGCAGATGAACTGGCTCGATTGATGAAGGCCACCAAGTTGAGCAAGTGGGAGCGACTTCATATGCTGGTTCATATGGCGTTGACCACTGGAGCACGGAGGGGCGAGCTGATCGGCCTCAAGTGGTCAGACATCAATTTCAACACGCGAACTGCTCACTTGGCGGTTACCAAGAATGGTAGTCAGAGGGTTCTGTCTCTGACTGCTGACTTGCTTACTGAGCTCTCCCAGTTTCGTGAGATTGGTGCCAGCTTTGTTTTCCCTCACCCTTCTGGCCTCAATCGACCGTTTACCGAGTTTGACTACCACTGGCAGGCTGCGAAGAAAGCTGCGTTGCTCTCTGATTTCCATTTTCACGACCTTCGACATAGCTGTGCCAGCTTGTTGGCGATGAATGGTGCCAGCATTCTGGAGATCGCAGAGGTGTTAGGGAAGGTGCGAACAAGTCCCTGATATGAGATCATGTTTGTCATCTGGAGCCATGGAACAGGGTTCATCATGAGT
>NZ_JAPCIX010000022.1:0-49305 GCF_027707605.1 Aeromonas sp. QDB31
GGTATCCATGATGGAGGCCCTCAAGGTGATGACCTACTCCAAGGTTAGTCTTCCAACACGTAATTGGGACAGCGCCTAAAAAAAGCCACCCGAAGGTGGCTGAAAAAGATGACGGAACTTCATAGAGCAAAGCATTCAGCGGGAACAAGTTGCTTCCCGTCACCCAGTAAGGAATACATTAACCGTGCCAACTTGGCAGAGTTGCCTTCCTTCCCCATCCCATCATGGGCAAACCACGACAGCACAGGCCCATGATGATAGAATCCCGCGGTTTCACATTTATGAAGAGTCGACCCCATGCCCTGGATACAAATTCGAATCAACGCCACCGCCAAGACTGCGGACAAGGTGAGCAACATGCTGCTGGGGCGTGGAGCCCAGGCGGTGACCTTTATGGATGCCCAGGATGTGCCCGTCTACGAGCCACTGCCTGGTGAAACGCCGCTCTGGGGCGAGACCGAGGTGATGGGGCTGTTCGATGCCGAAACCGACCCGGCCCCCACCATCGCCTTCTTCCAGCAGATCTTCGGGGAAGACGTCGGCTACAAGGTTGAGCAGCTGGAGGACAAGGACTGGGTGCGGGAATGGATGGATCACTTCCACCCGATGCAGTTCGGCAAGCGGCTCTGGATCTGCCCGAGCTGGCGCGACGTGCCGAATCCCGATGCGGTCAACGTCATGCTGGATCCGGGCCTGGCCTTCGGTACCGGCACCCACCCCACCACAGCGCTCTGCCTGCAGTGGCTGGATGGGCTGGATCTGGCCGGCAAGACGGTGGTCGACTTCGGTTGTGGCTCCGGCATCCTCGGCATCGCCGCCCTGAAACTCGGCGCCGCCCGGGTCATCGGCATCGACATCGACCCGCAGGCCATCCAGGCCAGCCATGACAACGCCGAACGTAACGGCGTCGCCGGCCAGATCGAACTCTACCTGCCTGCCGACCAACCGCAAGACGTCGAAGCTGACGTGGTGGTGGCCAACATACTGGCCGGCCCGCTGCGCGAGCTGGCGCCGCTCATCGCCGGCCACGGCAAGCCCGGCAGCCTGATGGCGCTCTCCGGCGTGCTGGAGAGCCAGGCCCCGGAGCTGGAGACCATCTACAGCCAGTGGTTCGACATGGACCCGACCGCGGTGAAGGAAGAGTGGTGTCGCCTCTCAGGCCGCAAGCACGGCTGATAGAGACCGTCATCTTGATGCCTGCGGTCACAAAGACGGCTGATAGAAAGCAGCTATTGCGGCGGCAACACTGCGGTCGCAAGCACGGCTGATAGCAACAGGTATCCTCTATACCCAACAAGGGCACCCCAGGGTGCCCTTGTCGTTTCCCGGCGCCAGCTGCGCGCCCTTCTGCCCACTCTGGGGAGAGCCTCACGCTTCTATTGCCCTTGATGGCTTATCCTCTCCTCCTTCACCCCATTGAGGCCTAGCCATGACCGAATACGAAAAGATGATCGCCAGCCAGCCTTACAACTGCATGGCCCAGGAGCTGGATGCGATACGCCGGGAGACGGCGTTCCGCTATCGCCGCTTCAATCGCGCGGAAGAGGAGCAGCAGCAGTTGGCGCTGCTCAAAGAGATCGTCGGCGAGCTGGCGGAGGGCGCCTTTATCTGCCCGCCCCTCTACTGCACCTATGGCCGCCACATCCACCTTGGCGAGCGCAGCTACATCAATATGGGGGCCACCCTGCTGGACAACGCGCCTATCCGCATCGGCGCCGATGTCATGATAGGGCCGAACGTACAGATCTATACCGCCGCCCACGCGCTGGACGCCGATGAGCGCATCCAGGGGGTAGAAACAGCGCTGCCGGTGACCATAGAGGACAGGGTCTGGATCGGTGGTGGCGCCATCCTGCTGCCGGGGGTCACCATAGGACGGGAGGCCATCGTCGGTGCGGGCGCAGTGGTGACCAGAGACGTCCCTGCCGGAGCGCGGGTGGTGGGCAACCCGGCCCGCATCCTGCCCGCCAGGGCCTAGATGCCAGTGACCGGCAGCTAGGGGCCCACAGACGCCGTGGTGCTGATGCAGAAAACCGCCCATAAAAATAAAGCCCAATGTCATAACGACGCTGGGCTGTAAAAAGGTGCTACGGAATTGCGACTCTCATCGCAGAAAATTAGAAGGGGTCACCTTCTAAACTGGCAGTGGGATAATAACGGGGCGCAAACGTTTTACATAGGGTAATCAACCAGGATTGAGAACAGCCTCTCACTATTCAAAAAATGTCCGGCCAACCCCCTACCCCCCTCTTGGCAAGCCTCCAATTTTGAGTACAGCCCGATGTCGTTCCGGGGGAAATAAAAAAGCCCTGAATATTCAGGGCTCTTGTGCATTATCTTTGACTCAGAAGCGACGTACGAAGTCGGCGATCGGCAACTCCCGCAACTTGCGCGCCTCCAGCATGGGGGTGCCCAGGTAGAGGAAGCCCACCAGTTGATCGTCCGGTGCCAGCCCCAGCCCCTGATTGATCCCCTCGTCGAAGATGAACCAGCCGGAGCGCCAGATGCCGTTGAACCCCTGTGCCTGGGCCGCCATCTGCATCGCCATCAGGGCGCAGCCAGCGGAGAGCTCCTGCTCCAGTTTAGGTACCTTGGGGTGCGCCTGATAGCGGGTCGCGACGGCCACCACCAGGGGCGCTCGCAGGGGCGCCTCACTGCATTTCTTGATGCTATCTTCATCCTCGCCGCGGGTGCGAGCGGCGTCCGCCAGCAGGGTCCCCAGACGCTCACGCCCCTCCCCTTCAAACAGGATGAACTGCCAGGGAGTCAGGGTGCCGTGATCCGGCGCTCGCAGGCCGGCCTTCAAAATATTGTCGAGCACCTCGCCACTCGGGGCCGGGGTGGTCAGACGGCCACAGGAGTGGCGGTTGAGTAACAGGGAGAGGGCATCCATGGTCAGTTCCTTATCAGGAGGCAATGATGGCGCTACCTTAGCACAGCCCGAAGGGGAGCACAGCCAGGGCCGGTCGGCACCACCAATGATAACCCCCTGATAGTCAGGGGGTTATCATTGGTGGTGCCGGCTCAGGCCAAGGCGCTAGATGACGGACGCCAGCTCGGCTCCCTGGCGGATGGCGCGCTTGGCGTCCAGCTCCGCCGCCACGTCGGCACCGCCTATGATATGCACCGGCTTGCCCGCCGCCTGCAGGCCGGCCTGCAGCTCCCGCAGGGGCTCCTGTCCGGCGCAGATGATCACCTGATCCACCGGCAGGCACTGTCTGGCTTCCCCCACCTGGATGTGCAGCCCTTCATCGTCGATGCGCAGGTACTGCACGCCGGAGAGCATCTGCACCTTGCGGTTCTTCAATACGGTGCGGTGGATCCAGCCTGTGGTCTTGCCGAGGCCATCCCCCACCTTGCTCTCCTTGCGCTGGAGCAGCCAGATCTGGCGCTCGGGAGCGTCGATCACCGGCGTCATCAGACCGCCGCGCTCGCCGAGGCTCTTGTCGATGCCCCACTCCCTGAGCCAGTGATCGCGATGATGATCCGCGCTCCCCTCCGCCTTCTTCTCCACCAGGAACTCGGCCACGTCGAAGCCGATGCCGCCGGCCCCGATCACCGCCACCTTGTCGCCCACCGGCTTGCCATCGCGCAGCACGTCGAGGTAACTCAACACCTTGGGGTGATCGATGCCGGGAATGTTGGGGGTGCGCGGTCGTATGCCGGTGGCGAGGATCACCTCGTCAAAACCACCGCCAAGCAGGCTCTCGGCGCTCTGGCGCTGGCCCAGATAGAGTTCGACGCCGCACTTCTCCAACCGTCTGGCGAAATAGCGCAGGGTCTCGTGAAACTCCTCCTTGCCCGGGATCTGCTTGGCGAAGTTGAACTGGCCGCCTATGGTCGGCGCCTGATCGAACAGGCTCACCTGATGGCCGCGCTCGGCGGCGTAGCAGGCGAACGCCAGCCCGGCCGGCCCGGCCCCCACCACCGCCAGCCTCTTGGGCTGGGGCACCCGGCCGAAATTGAGCTCGGTCTCGAAGCAGGCGCGGGGATTGACCAGGCAGGAGGCGCGTTTTTGCTTGAATACGTGATCCAGGCAGGCCTGGTTGCAGGCGATGCAGGTGTTGATCTCGTCCGCCCGGTTCTCGGCGGCCTTGATGACAAACTCGGGATCCGCCAGGAAGGGGCGCGCCATGGAGACCATGTCCGCCTCCCCCTGCGCCAGGATGCGCTCGGCCACCTCGGGGGTATTGATGCGGTTGGTGGTGATAAGCGGCACTGTGAGGTGCTTTTTCAGCTCGGCGGTCACCCAGCTGAAGGCGCCGCGCGGCACGCTGGTGGCTATGGTGGGGATGCGCGCCTCGTGCCAGCCGATGCCGGTGTTGATGAGGCTCACCCCGGCCTGCTCCAGCGCCTTCCCGAGCGCTATCACCTCCTCTAGGGAGGAGCCCTTCTCCACCAGATCCAGCATGGAGAGGCGGAAGATGATGATGAAGTCGCTGCCGACCCGCTCGCGAATGGCCCGCACGATTTCCAGCGGAAAACGCATGCGGTTTTCGCTGCTGCCACCCCAGCCGTCGCTGCGCTGGTTGGTGCGCTCGCAGATGAACTGGTTGATGAGATAGCCTTCCGACCCCATCACCTCGACACCGTCATAGCCCGCCGCCTTGGCCAGTGCCGCGGTCGAGGCGAAGTCCCGTATGGTGCCACGGATCTGCCGCTCACTCATGGCGCGCGGCTTGAATGGAGAGATGGGAGCCCGGATGGCGCTCGGCGCCAGGCTGAACGGATGATAGGCATAGCGACCGGCATGGAGGATCTGCAGGGCTATCTTGCCCCCCTCCTGATGCACGGCGCCGGTCACCTTCTTGTGCTTGGCGACCTGCCAGGGGAAGCTGAGCTGCGAGCCATGGGGCACCAGGCGCCCCCGCAGGTTGGGGGCGATGCCACCGGTGACGATGAGGGCGACACCGCCGCGGGCGCGCTCGGCATAGAAGGCGGCCAGCTTGTCAAAGCCCCCCTTCTCCTCCTCGAGGCCGGTGTGCATGGAACCCATCAATACCCGGTTCTTGAGCTGGGTAAAGCCGAGATCCAGGGGTGTCAGCAGCGTTGGATACAGGCTCATGACGCACTCCTTTTAGAGGCAGACGCACAAGATGCCGCCAGCACATGGTGACGAAGAAGGGGACTGCGGGGGGTCAGCAACGTCGGGTAGCGGCTCACAGGGCCTCCAGTTAATTTTTTGTTATCAAACTGAGGCTAGAGTAAAGAATCGAAAATCCTTTTTCAAACAAATGTTTGGACATTTTTTCGGCGAACAGCCGTATCCCGAAGCCAGGGGGGGCGATCCCAGCCAAGCGAAAATGGCAATTGGCGGGTCAACTGGTTAATAATGCCCTTCTCTACCCATTAACAGGGCGTTAGCACGGCTATGTCTATTTTCAAAGGTCTGGGGTGGCTGTTTCGCAGCCTCTGGCGTCTGCTCAACTTTACCCGCTTGATGCTGGTCAATCTGCTGTTTCTCATCGTCGTGCTGGTCATCGCCTTCAGCCTCAACCAGAGCGAGACCCCCAGCACCCCCATAGAGGGCGCCCTCACCCTCAATCTCGCCGGCGTACTGGTGGAACAACGCACCCAAACCGATCCGACGGTGCAACTGCTGAGACAGGTGGAGAAAAGCGACGATCAGCCGAGCGAAATCGTGCTCTCCGACCTGTTGTGGGCCATCAAGAGCGCCGGGGATGACGATCGCATCAAGGCACTGGTGCTCAAGCCCCAGGGGCTGCAGGGAGCCAGCCTCTCCAAGCTGCAGGAAGTGGCAAGCGCCATCGACGCATTCAAGGAGAGCGGCAAACCGGTCATCGCCATGGCCGACTACTACAGCCAGGGCGCCTACCTGCTCGCCGCCCACGCAGACCACGTGCTGCTCAACCAGAGCGGCGCCGTGCTGATCGAAGGCTTTGGCGTCTACCAGACCTACTTCAAGTCGGCGCTGGAGAAGCTCAACGTCACCCCCCATGTGTTCAAGGTCGGCACCTACAAATCCTTCGTCGAGCCCTATACCCGGGATGAGATGTCCCCCGAGAGCAAGGAGGCGAACCAGCGCTGGCTGGATCAGCTGTGGCAATCCTATGTCACCGACGTGGCCGAGCAGCGGGAGATAGAGCCGGATGCTGTCGCACCAGACAAGGATCACTTCCTCGAGCTGCTGCGCAAGGCCGGTGGCAATGCCGCCAGCTACGCCCTCGACAACGGCCTGGTGGATCAGCTCGCCACCCGTGACGAGATGACCCAGGCGGTGATCAAGGAGGTGGGCGAGAGCGAGGATCACGGCTGGAAAGGGGTCGGCCTGAAAGAGTATCTGGCCGCCATCCCCGAGCAATATCCCCAGAGCGGCAAGGATGAGGTGGGTCTCATCACCGCCAGCGGCGCCATCATGGACGGGGTGCAACCCGCCGGTACCATAGGCGGCGACAGCCTGGCCGATCTGCTGGCCGAGGCCCGCCGCGATGACCAGGTGAAGGCCGTGGTGCTGCGGGTCGACAGCCCGGGTGGCAGCGCCTTCGCCGCCGAGCAGATCCGCGCCGAGCTGCTGGCCCTGAAGCAGGCTGGCAAGCCGGTGGTCATCTCCATGGGCAGCTACGCCGCCTCCGGTGGCTACTGGATCTCCGCCGATGCGGACAAGATCTTCGCATCCCCCACCACCCTCACCGGCTCCATCGGGGTGTTCGGCATGTTCGCCACCATCGACAAGGCGCTCTCCCAGTACGGGGTGCACACCGACGGCATCGGCACCACGGACTTCGTGGGGATCGGGCTGACCCGGGCCCTGCCGGAGCACGTCGGTCAGGCCATCCAGCTGAGCGTGGAAGACACCTACCAGCGCTTCGTCGGCCTGGTCGGCAAGGGCCGGGGCCTGAGCCCGGAAGAGGCGGAGAAAGCCGCCGAAGGCCGGGTCTGGACCGGCCTGGATGCCAAGGCACTGGGGCTGGTGGACGAGTTCGGCAACCTGGACGACGCCCTCAAGGCCGCCGCCGAGCTCGCCAACCTCAAGAGCTGGCAGGTCACCCCCATAGCACCAGAAGAGTCGGCAAGGGACAAGTTCCTGCGCGAGCTGTTCGACAGCAGCGCCCAGGCGCTGGCCCCGCACCTGCAAAGCTGGCTGCCCGCCGGGTTGGGCAAGGCGCTGGTGGAGATGAACCGCAGCCTGGACCCGCTGACCCGCTTCAATGACCCGCAAGGCACCTACGCCTTCTGCCCGGTCTGCGTGCCCTGATCCGGCATCGACAATAAAAAAACCGCCGAATGGCGGTTTTTTTATCCTCAGAACCCCATGGCGGTCAGCTCAGCAGACCCGCATCCACCCAGTGCTGCAACTCGGCCAGCACCCTCGTCTCGCGCACCGTCCACTGGGGACAGGGGCCAGCCAGCTGGGTCTTGTTGGTCTGCAGAGCCTCTTCCAGTGCGAACCAGCCCGGGGTGAAACCAAGGCGTATCTCGTAGGGTTGGGGGCGCGGCTCGCTCCACGCCTCCCCCACCTGGCAGAGGTAATAGAAGGAGCGGATGCAGTAGGCGTCGTAGTCGGCCTCGCGGGCGGCGCGAAACTCCCGGGTCTGCCCGAGCAGCAGACCCACGGCCACCAGCTCGGCGCCGCACTCTTCGCGCAGCTCCCGGGCCAGGGCGGTACCGTGGCACTCCCCCGCCTCTATGCCGCCCCCGGGGAACATCAGATCCCCGTTGACGCGAGAGTGCACCAACAGCAGTTCATCCCCGCGCATCACCACGGCCCTGACCGTGGTCCGCTCGAGCACCCGCCCCTCGCAGGGAACCTGACCATGGACGAGGCGGATGTCGAACGCATGGGCCCATTCACGGGCACTGGGTGGTAGCGGGATCATGGGGCCTGGTAGCTCCCTTCCCTGAGCGCGTCGACTATGGTGGCGGCCGCTTGATCCAGCCTCTCCTGCTGCTCCTTGCCGATGGCGTGGTAGATCCCGAGGCGGGTGGATGACACCTCGGGGGTCTCCTGAAACGACTCGCTCACCTTGCCCCACTGATAGGCCAGATCAAATGCTTTCTGCCCCATGTAGAGGGTGCTGAGGGCGGTGAGGATCCGGCTGTTGACCTTGTCCCCTTCCCCGTAGAGGGAGAGTGCATGGTGCATCAAGGCGATGGCCTTCTGGGGCTCGCTCTTGGCATAGATACCCCCCAGGGCCAGTTGCAGCTCCGGCTCCTCGAGGGCGGGGGTGCCTTCCAGCGCAAGGAAGCTGGCACGGGCCGCTGGATTGGTGTTGTTGGTCCAATGCCAGAGCAGCAGATAGGGATCCTGGGAACCACGGGTCTGCGCATCCAGCTGCGCCAGCTGAGCGCCGGCGGCCAGCATGCCCTCCACCCTGGGGCTCTTCTGCTCGCGGGCCCGCTTGTATTCGATGTTGGTGGAGTGCTCGGCACACTGCAGATAACGCTCCAGGCCACGCATCAACTCGTACTGGCGTCTGTCCGTGCCCTCCTCCTGGAGGTAGTAACGGGCACGGATGACATCGCTGCGCTCATGGCGACACCAGCCGTCGTCCACCAGATCCTCACACAGAGTCGGGGATTGGGAGCAGATGTTGTGGATCCTGTCGTCGTCGCAGGCCATCAGCGTCAGACAACAGGCGAGGGGGAGCAGTAACGGACGCTGTGAGAATAGGGTCATGGTTCACATCTGGTTGGTAACAATCGCAACCCGCACTGGCCACCGCCAACTAGCAAACAGGCTACATATCCATTACAATGCGCGCGCCGTATAAGGCCGCGACTGCAGAATAATATAACGAAACCGTCAGCCCTACACTGATCTGCATTCGACGAATGTCAATTTGCCCAGGCAACTTGCTTCAACAACGTGAAATAAAGGATCTGGTTAATGACCCACGAGCACTACTTGCAGGCGTGGCAGGAGAGCCAGGAGCTCGCCGAAGCCATGCAGCCCTTGATTGGTCGCCTCTACCGCCAGCAAGGGATAGAGATCACCCTCTACGGGCGCCCGCTGCAGAACGCCTCCACCATCGACATCCTCAAGGCCCACCGGGTCGTTCGCCGCCACCAGGGCGCCCCCCTCCCCATCCAGCAAAGCTTCCCCCTGCTCCAGGCCATGGTCGCCCTGAACCCGACCGCCGCCGAAGTGGACCTCGGCAAGCTGGCGGTGGGTTACTGGCAGGATCATCAGGATGAAGCCGGTATAGACGACTACCTGCGCGCCAAGCTGGCCCCGGCCCTGAACCGTGCCAGCGTGCCGGCACCGACCGACGTGGTGCTCTACGGCTTTGGCCGCATCGGCCGCCTGCTGGCCCGGCTGCTGATCGAGCGCACCGGCGCCGCCAACTCTCTGCGGCTGCGCGCCATCGTCGTGCGCGGCGGCCGCGAGGGGGATCTGGAAAAGCGGGCCAGCCTGCTGCGCCGCGACTCGGTGCACGGCCCCTTCAACGGCTCCATCGAGGTGGATAGTAATCGCAGCGCCATCATCGCCAACGGCACCTTCATCCAGGTGATCTATGCAAACAGCCCGGCCGACATCGACTACACCGCCTACGGCATCGACAATGCGCTGATCGTCGACAACACCGGGGTCTGGCGCGACGAGGCAGGCCTGTCCGAGCACCTCAAGGCACGCGGCGCCGCCCGGGTGCTGCTGACCGCTCCCGGCAAGGGGGAGATGAAGAACGTGGTGTTCGGGGTCAACCACGAGGTGATAGGCCCGGATGACAAGATAGTCTCCGCCGCCTCTTGCACCACCAACGCCATCACCCCTGTGCTCAAGGTGATGCAGGACAAGTTCGGCATCCGCCACGGCCATGTGGAGACGGTGCACTCCTACACCAACGACCAGAACCTCATCGACAACTATCACAAGGGCGAGCGACGCGGTCGCAGCGCGGCCCTCAACATGGTGATGACCAGCACCGGCGCCGCCAAGGCGGTGGCCAAGGCGCTGCCGGAGCTCAAAGGCAAGCTGACCGGCAACGCCATCCGGGTGCCGACCCCCAACGTGTCCCTGGCCATCATCAACCTGAGCCTGGAACAAGCCACCGACAGAGAGAGCCTCAACGCCTATCTGCAGCAGATGGCCCTGAGCTCGGCCCTGCATCGCCAGATCGATTTCAGTGCCAGCACCGAGCTGGTCTCCTCCGACATGGTGGGTTCCCGCTTCGCGGGCATAGTGGACTCCCAGGCCACCATCGCCGAGGGGGATCACTGCGTGCTGTACGTGTGGTATGACAACGAGTTCGGGTACAGTTGTCAGGTAGTACGGGTAATGGAGCAGATGGCCGGCGTAGTCCGTCAGGATCTGCCCGCCTGATCCCTTCATGGCTCAATTTTCAAGGAGAGGCCGAATGTCGTTTCAACAGGTGATAGGGCAGATGCCCAAGGAAGTGTACGAGCGGCTCAAGACCGCGGTCGAGCTCGGCAAATGGCCGGATGGCCAGCCCCTCACCGACGAGCAGAAGGCCACCTCGCTGCAGGCCGTGATGGCCTGGCAGGCGATGCACCTCGAGAATCCCGAGCACATGAACATAGGCCGTGACGGCGAGATCGTGATGAAGAGCAAGAGCGAGCTCAAACGCCAGTATCGCGATGAGGAAGAGATAGTCCGTATCGATCTCAGCCACTGAGCCTGACCCGCCCGCCACAACTAAAGAGGGGAGCCATTATGGCTCCCCTCTTTTTTCACTCTCCCCCATGGGGGGAGGTCAGAAGCTGTTCACGACCTGTAGCGAGAAGGCGTCAGCAAGGTGAAGAGCAGCGCAGGAACCGGAGCGTATAGATATACGTGAGGATTCCGAGCAGCACATGAGCCTTGATCACGGCTTCGCAGTAAGATCGTGGGCAGTTTCTCAGGGCGTCAGCTCGCCGCGCAGGGACTGCTGCATCAGCTCACGGATGCGCGGCGCCGGCAGATCCTGGCTCAGCAGGAAGTGCAGCTTGGTGAGCGCCGCCTCGGCGGTCATGTCAAAACCCGAGATGACCCCGGCCCGGGACAGCGCGTTGCCGGTGGCATAGCCCCCCATGTTGACCTTGCCGTGCAGACACTGGCTCAGGTTGACGATGATGACACCCCGGGCCGACGCCTCGGAGAGCAGCGCCAACATAGCCGGGTTCTGGGGCGCGTTGCCCACCCCGAAGGAGAGCAGGATCAGCGCCCGCACCGGTTGCTGCAGGATGTTGGCGATCACCTCCGCCGAGATGCCGGGATAGAGGGTCACCACGCCGATGGGCTGGGGGGTGATGTCGTGCAGCACCAGCGGCCGCTCGGACGGCACGCCCAGCTCCCCCGCTTCCAGGGAGATGGCGATACCGGCGTTGAGCAGCGGCGGGTAGTTCGGTGAATCGAAGGCGTGGAAGCCGTCCGCGTGCACCTTCTTGCTGCGGTTGCCGCGATAGAGCTGATTGTTGAAAAACAGCGTGACCTCGTGGATCGGGTAGTTGGCCGCGATATAGAGGGCATTGAGCAGGTTCTGCTGGCCGTCGGAGCGCAGCTCGGCGAGCGGGATCTGGGAGCCGGTGATGATGACCGGCTTGTGCAGATCCTCCAGCATGAAGGAGAGCGCAGACGCGGTGAACGACATGGTGTCGGTGCCGTGCAGGATCACGAAGCCGTCGTACTGCTCGTAGTTGTCACGAATGTCCTCGGCGATGCGCTGCCAGTCCGCCGGGGTCATGTCGGAGGAGTCGATGAGGGGGGCATATTCGTGAATATGATAATCCGGCATCTCGGGCCGGTGGAACTCGGGCATCCGCGCCAGACAATCTTCCATGAAACCCGCCATCGGCACATAACCGTGGTCGGAACGCTGCATCCCTATGGTGCCGCCCGTGTAGGCGATATAGATAGACTTCTTCACACCCTCTCCTCTCTCTGGACTGACAACCGGCAGACATTTAAAGGCTTAGCCGGTTCCTTCACTTCCTATTCCGGTGCCGCTCATGGGCGGGAAACTGGCGAATTATAGAGACTGCCGCTGCAAATGACAGCAGTCATTGTTGCGGGCCGGAACACGCCCAGCACACAGTGTTAAATGCTAGGTTAATGCACTGTTTTGAGCATTAATATGATGAAAATGGATATAAACGGTGATTTTTGCTACTATCCGGCGAATTTTTCATAAATGTCATCTGGATGCCTGATGAAATCGGGCTCGCATCGATCCCATTTTTACCTGGGACTGGGCCCGTGGCCCCCTCTTGAACTGGCGCCTGCGCCACACTGTTTCATCCCGGCTGAATCTGTGCGTCTTTCTCGCCAAAGACACAGCCGATCAACATGGGAGTACCGCATGATACAACTTGATTCCTACGCCACCCTGGTCGCCGCCACCCTGGTGCTGCTGCTCGGCCGTCTGCTGGTCAACCGGATTGGCCCCCTGCGCACCTTCAACATCCCCAAACCGGTGGCAGGCGGCCTGGTGGTCGCCCTGGTGCTGCTGCTGCTGCGCTCCACCATGCAGCTTGAACTGCAATTTGACACCACACTGCAAACCCCGCTGATGCTGGCCTTCTTCGCCTCCATCGGCCTCTCCGCTGATCTGGGCAGCCTCAAGCGCGGCGGCAAGGCGGTGATCACCTTCCTGCTGGTGGTCACCGGCCTGCTGCTGGTGCAAAACAGCCTGGGGGTCGGTCTGGCCACCCTGCTGGGTCTGGACCCGCACATGGGGCTGCTGGCCGGCTCCATCACCCTCTCCGGCGGCCACGGCACCGGCGCGGCCTGGGGCTCCATCTTCACCGAGAAGTACGGTGTGCAATCCGCCGCCGAGCTCGCCATCGCCTGCGCCACCTTCGGTCTGGTGCTGGGGGGACTGATCGGCGGTCCTGTCGCCCGCTACCTGGTGAAGAAGGTGCAGGTGCCCGGCGAGGAGCACAACCGGGACGGCGCCCCCCAAGGCTTCGAGATGCCGGACATGGAGCGACCGCTGACCACCTTCAGCGTGATCGAGACCCTGGCCCTCATTGCCATCAGCCTGAAGGGGGGCGAGATGCTCTCTCTCTACCTCAAGGGCAGCGCCCTGGAGCTCCCGGTCTTCGTCTGCGTGCTGTTCGTCGGCGTGCTGCTGCGCAACCTGCTGACCCTGCTGAACTGGCACGAGGTGAGTGATCGGGAAGTCTCCCTGCTCGGCAACGTCAGCCTGTCGCTCTTCCTCGCCATGGCGCTGATGAGCCTGAAGCTGTGGGATCTCGCCAGCCTGGCCCTGCCCATCTTCATTCTGCTGGCCGCCCAGACGGTGGCGATGGCGCTCTACGCCATCTTCGTCACCTTCAGGGTCATGGGCCGCAACTATGACGCGGCCGTGCTGGCGGCGGGCCACTGCGGCTTCGGTCTGGGCGCCACCCCCACCGCCATCGCCAACATGCAGGCCATCACCCAACGCTTCGGCCCCTCCCACCTGGCGTTTCTGGTGGTGCCCATGGTGGGTGCCTTCTTCATCGACATCATCAATGCCGTGGTGATCAAGCTGTTCCTGGCTCTGCCCTTCCTGTAATTCCCGTCCTCTCAGACGCAATATGCGCAAGAACCCTCAGTCCGGAGGATTCTGGTGACCAAAGCCCCCTCTTTTTGCAAAGAGGGGCTTTTTGCTCAATAGGAGTCAGACAGCGACCGCATTGATCACCTTCCACCGGGAATTCAGATAATAAGTGCGACACTCATGGATGAATGGCGAGAGGTGGCCAACTGCTGATTGGTGGTACCCTTCTGCTCGCCAAAGTAAAAGCAGTATCACCATGAGCTATCAGCAGTTGACCGAGGGGCAACGATACCAGTTATCGGTGCTTCGCGCACAGGGGATGTCCATCCTTGCCACCGCACGCGCCATTGGCGTTCATCGCTCCACCCTCTACCGGGAGCTGCGTCGTAACGCCGGGCCGCAGGGCTACCAGCCAGACAATGCGCATCAGCACGCCACCCACCGACGGGCCAGTGCGGCCAAATCTCGGCTATCTGCCGATGTCATCCAGTTTGTCGAGCTGACACTCGCCTGGTGGTGGAGCCCGGAGCAGATAAGCGCGGTGGGCAAGCAGATAGGCCTCATGGTGAGTCACGAGTGGATATACCGCCATGTGGCCGCCGACAAAGCCCGGGGTGGCCAGTTGTACCGCCATCTGCGCCAGGGCCACAAGCGCTACCGCAAGGGGGCGAGCAGCCTGCGTTCTCCCATCAAGGAAGCCCGCTCTATTGATGAACGGCCGGCTATCGTCGATAGCCGGGAGCGGCTCGGTGATTGGGAGGCGGACACGGTGCTGGGCAAGCAAGGCACAGGTGCACTGGTCACCCTGGTGGAGCGCAAGAGCCGGCTCTATCTGGTCAAGCGGGTCGCGAGCAAACAGGCTGGGGTGGTGCGGGATGCGATAATCGAGATGTTAACGCCCTACATCGAGCAGGTGCATACCATCACCTTTGACAACGGCGGCGAGTTTGCCGAACACAAGGCGATAGAGGAAGCGCTGGGTGCCGAGACTTACTTTGCGCACCCTTACTCTTCGTGGGAGCGCGGTCTGAACGAGAACAGCAATGGGCTGTTGAGGCAGTTTATCCCAAAGGGAACAGACCTGAGAGAGGTCACGGACGAGGATGTCAGGAGAGCGGAGCAGTGGCTCAACCTACGACCTCGGAAATGTCTCGGATTCAGGCAGCCTGTCAAGGTATTCGAAGAGTACCGTCAGGCGGCATAGGCGAGTGTCGCACTTCGAAGTTGAATTCGCGCACTACTATTGGCATACGACGTAGTCAATGCGAGGTGGTGCGGTGAGACTCAATAGTCTGCGCAATAAAGTGTCTCTCTATCTTCTGCTGCTGATCTCATGCGCAGCAGCCATCAGTTATGGCGTCAGCACGGCTGTACTCTCTGCCAATACCCGGATTTTAAACGAGCATAATCAGCAAGCAGCCCTGGATCGTGCACAGCAGTACATTGAATCCATGCAGAAAAGCCTCATGGTCAGCACACGGGACTATGCCGAATGGCGAGACTCCATTCGCTTCATCAATGGCAGCTTGCCCACTTATCTCGACGAGAACTTCAACGCGGGAACACTGGATAACCTCAATGCCCACTTTGTACTGTTCATCAGACCGGATCACTCGCTCTATCGTGTCATCGGTAGAGGGGGGGCAACCTACGTAACCTTGGGCGACTCCCACCCCATCTGGTCCAAAGCGCAGGACTATCTCTCTCACTACTGGTCATCACAACACACACGGGGATTCACACTGAACGGCTGGTATCAAGAGCACCCCATCCTGCTAGCGGTTCATCCTGTTCAAGACCCTGATGCCACCAACCCGCACGTGGAGGGCTGGATAGCCATGATCCGCCAACTTGATGGGACAGACGTGCAACAGATCCGGGACATGACCAAGCTGGACATCGAGTTTCTCCGAGATACAGGGGAGGCCCCTCTTGCCGAGCAGCGCGCTCTGCCAGACAGTGAAAATGCCCATCGCCTCATACTGCACGTCCCCCCGGATCACCAATTGCTGACGCAACAGCGGCTCAGCAATCGCATGCTACTCATCAACTCAACCCTGCTCCTGATCGCCGCCGGCCTGGGCACTATTACCATTTATGAACGCATGGTGATGCGTCGGCTCACCACTTTTACCCGCCTGGCCGAGCAATACAGCAGCTTGCAGCCCACAAGCAAACATTGGCCTTTATCGGGTAGTCCCGAGTTCGATACCCTGGCCAGGGCGCTCAATAGCATGGTGGAACAGCTCCGACTCTCGGAGCAGGCCCTCTACAACGAGGCCAGACGCGATGGACTGACCCAATTGGGCAACCGGAAATTGTTGAGCGAGCAGCTCAATCAGCATCCCTGCCTGCGCACCAAACATGACCGTGGCCGCATTGCCTTGCTGATGATCGATCTGGACGATTTCAAGACCCTCAATGACAGTCTGGGGCACGAGACAGGGGATCAGGTCTTGCTAACCATCGCAGGGCGTCTCAAGCAGGCTATTCGTGGTGAAGACATGCTGTTTCGCATAGGTGGTGACGAATTTGCCATCATCACCAAGATGGTCAGAGAGGAAGAGGGTGCCATTTCGCTCGCCGAACGGCTGATGCTGACTATATCCGGCCAGCAAATCGAGCAGGGGGGACGAAAAATCCAGGTCGGTGCCTCTATCGGAATCGCTTACGATGATGGTGCCATGGGCGCAGATGAGCTCATCCGAAACGCCGACTTGGCCATGTATGATGCCAAGCAGGCGGGCAAACATTGCTACCGTTGTTATCGAGAGATCTTGCATCATCAGCTTTCACAGCGCATGCAGCTGGAACAAGCGCTGCGGGAAGCGTTGCAACTGCGACAATTTGAGGTCTGGTATCAACCCATCATGGATGTGGAAAGTGACCGCGTCGCCATGGTGGAAACCCTGTGCCGCTGGCCCACCCCAACGGGGTTCTGCCCCCCCAGTGTATTTATCCCTCTGGCAGAACAGGCCGGGCTGATTATCCCCCTGGGCAAGTGGATTGCCGACCAGGCGATGGGAACGCTGCATGAACTGAGATACGCCTACCCCGACCTGAACATCAATATCAATCTGTCGGTACTGCAATTGATGGAGCCAGATCTGGTGACACAACTCACCGAGCTGGCCGATCGTCATCAGTTGCCAAGAAGCGCGATCCATTTTGAACTAACGGAGAGTCTGTTTGCCGAGAATCACGGTCGCTTGGAAGATCAACTGCTGGCACTGACTCAAGCGGGGTTCAAAATCCATCTTGATGACTTTGGCACCGGTTACTCCTCCCTGGAACGATTGCTATCTCTGCCTATCGATGCGATCAAACTGGACTACAGCTTCACCCAGACACTGCTGAAGGGGGATGAAAGACTCGTCAAAGCGGTGCTTTTACTGGGACGTGAACTTGACATGCCGGTCATTGCAGAAGGAGTCGAGACCGAGGAGATGCGTATACAACTCTACCAACTTGGGTGCCATTTGATGCAAGGCTACCTGTTTGCGCATCCCATGAACAAAACCGATCTGACTCAATGGCTTGAACTCAAAACTGGCACGGCGCCCACCGGATTGGCAGAGACCTGTAGCCAAGTGAATTCATTCACTCGCTGACGTTCCCAGGCGAACATGCCAGAGGGAGATCGCTTGGCGCAATTGACGCTTCGGCGCAAGCAGCGTTGACGACATAGCAACAGCCCCTGACGAACAAGCCCCGCGCTCTCTCGAGTGCGGGGCTTGTTTATGTCAGCTCGAACAGGCTGCGACTGGCGTCTTAGAGGATAAAGGTCGACACCTGCTGGTTCAGGTTGGTGGCGCGTCCCTTGAGGTTGTGCGCCTGATCAAGGTCGCGCATGGCGGAGGCGGTGATCTCGTCGCTCACATCCTTGATGGCGGTGGTGTTCTGGGTGATCTCGCCAGTCACCTGGGTCTGCTCCTCGGCGGCGGTGGCGATCTGACCCGCCATGTCGGAGATGAGCGAGACCGCCTGGGTGATCTCTTCGAGCGCAGCGGCGGCGGCATCGGCGTCCTTGACGCTGTTGTCCGCCAGCCCCTGGCTGGTCTGCATCAGGCTGACCGCCCGGGCCGTGGTCTGCTGCAGGGTCTCTATGGTGGACTGGATCTCCTGGGTGGAGTCCTGGGTACGGCGCGACAGCACCCGCACCTCGTCCGCCACCACGGCGAAACCGCGACCCTGTTCACCGGCACGAGCCGCTTCGATGGCCGCGTTCAGCGCCAGCAGGTTGGTCTGCTCGGCGATGCCCTGGATGGTGGAGAGGATGCCGGAGATGGCCTGGGCGTGGCGGCTCAGCTCGCCGATGACGCCGGTGGCCTGACCCACCTCCTCGGCCAGGTTGTTGATGGACTGACGAGTCTGGTTCACCAGCATCTTGCCCTGCTCGCTGCTCTGGGCAGATTGCTGAGCGGCGGCAGCGGTGTTCTCGGCGTTGCCGGCGATCTCCATGGTAGCGCTCGCCATCTCGGTGACCGCGGTGGCGACCATGGTCACCTCCTGCTGTTGACGCTGCAGCTCTTCCACCGCGGCCTGGTTGGTCACCAGGCTGCGCTCCGCATCGGCGTTCAGCTCGTTGGCGAGCTGGCGGATGTTGCCGATCAGCTGGTGCTGGCTGCCGACGAAACGGTTGAAGCTGTTGGCCAGCTGGCCCACCTCGTCATTGGCATCGATCTTGATGCGCTGGGTCAGATCGCCGTTACCGTCGGCGATGCGGGCCAGAGCCTGGGAAACCTTGCCGAGGGGGCCCAGCAGCAGGCTGACCAGCCAGGAGATGGCGAGGATGCTGCCCACCAGCACCAGCAGGGCCAGGCCGAGTTGGGTCATCAGCAGGGAGGAGAGCGGCGCCTCCAGGGTGGCCTTGTCCAGCACCAGCACCAGCTCCCAGTCGGTGTTCGGGATGTCCGTCGCCCACAGCAGCTTGTCGCGGCCTTCGTTGTCAAAATAGACGGGAACCAGGCTGTTGCTGCTCTTGCTCTGATCGATCAGGGCATTGGAGAGATCGTTGTCGATCTCACTGCCAGGTTTCATCGCCTTGGCTGCATCTTTATAGGCGATGACGGTGCCGTCCTTGTGCATCAGGATGGCGAAGCCGTCCGCCGGCAGGGCCATCTTGGTGACATCCTCCACCAGGGAGGCGATGGAGAGATCGCCGCCGACCACGCCGCCCTGGGCCGGCTGGGCCAGGGTCACCACCATGACGTTGTAGGCCACGTCCAGGTAGGGTTTGGTCACTATCATGCCGCCCTTGGCCATGGCTTCCTGATACCAGCCACGGGAGCGGGGATCGTAGCCGTCACGGTTGATAGAAGGATCCGAGTCGTTCATCTTGCCGCTGCCCTCACCGAAATAGGTGAGCTGGAAGCGACCGGACACCTGGGCCTGTTGCAGGGCGTTGAGGGGCTCGGGGCCAGCCTTGTTGCCAAGGGCCTGGATCACGTCGCGACGGGCGGCGAGCCAGTCACTGACGCTGGCGGCCTGCTGGCTACCGAGGCGCTGCACCTGTTCCTGACTGCCTTGCAGCAACAGGGACTTCTGGCTGCTGTAGCTCTGCCAGGAGAGCAGCAGGATCACCAGGGAGAGGGCGATCACCACAGACAACAGTATCTTCTGCTTGAGTGATAGGTTTTTCATCATGCTTTCTTCTTGTGGGGTCAGGAACAGGATTACTCGAAAAGTGCGCGGCACTCCATGTTGTTGTTAGCGGCCAAAGCGCACAAAACTGAAGCGGAGAATGGTGAGGCTGGCGATATTTTCTGCAAGAAAGCACAAAATAGCCTCCGAAATCGGTGACAGAAGGCGGCCAGGGCCAGCCAACCCTGTTTATTCCTTCCGCAATTGGCTAGAATATCCCGTTTTTAAATCACATCGACCCCGAGAGTTTTCACGATGTTTGAAGTCAATCCTGTATTAAACAAGCTTAAGGAGCTGTCTGAGAGGACCGAGCTGCTTAGGGGGTACCTTTGACTATGACGCCAAGAAAGAGCGTCTAGAAGAGGTCAATGCCGAGCTGGAACAGCCGGATGTCTGGAATGAGCCGGAACGCGCACAGGCGCTAGGCAAGGAACGCGTGTCACTGGACAACGTGGTCAGCACCATAGACGTCTTGACACAAGGTGCTGAGGACGTCGAGATGCTGGTCAGCCTGGCGGTCGAGGGCGAAGACGAGGAGACCTTCAACGAGGCCGTCGCCGAAGCCGATCAGCTGGAAGCCAAGCTGGTGGATCTCGAGTTCCGTCGCATGTTCTCCGGTCAGCACGACGGCTCCGACTGCTACATCGACATCCAGTCCGGCTCCGGCGGCACCGAGGCCCAGGACTGGGCCAACATGGTGCTGCGCATGTACCTGCGCTGGGGTGATGCTCACGGCTACAAGCCCGAGCTCATCGAATGCTCCGAGGGCGACGTGGCCGGCATCAAGTCCGCCACCGTCAAGTTCACCGGCGAGTATGCCTTCGGCTGGCTGCGCACCGAAACCGGCGTGCATCGTCTGGTTCGCAAATCGCCGTTCGACTCCGGTGGCCGTCGCCACACCTCGTTCTGCTCCGTCTTCGTCTATCCCGAGATCGATGACGACATCGAGATCGAGATCAACCCGGCGGATCTGCGCATCGACGTCTACCGCGCTTCTGGTGCCGGTGGTCAGCACGTCAACCGGACCGAGTCCGCGGTGCGTATCACCCACGTCCCGACCGGGGTAGTGGTGCAGTGCCAGAACGACCGTTCCCAGCACAAGAACAAAGATCAGTGTATGAAGCAGCTGAAGGCCAAGCTCTACGAGCTGGAAATTCAGAAGCAGAACGCCGAGAAGCAAGCCCTCGAAGAGACCAAGTCCGACATCGGCTGGGGCAGCCAGATCCGCTCCTACGTACTGGATGACTCCCGTATCAAGGATCTGCGTACCGGCGTCGAGACCCGCAATACCCAATCGGTACTCGACGGCGACTTGGACAAGTTTATCGAAGCCAGCCTGAAATCAGGCCTGTAAACAGAGCAGCAGGAATCACCATGTCTGAACAAACCACTACTCCGGAAGTCGACCAGACTCTCGAACTGAACAACGAGATGACTGAGCGTCGCTCCAAGCTGGCCGCCTTGCGCGCCCAGGGCAACCCTTTCCCCAACGACTTCCGTCGTGACAGCCTGTCCGGCGATCTGCACGCCGAGTTTGGCGACAAGAGCGCCGACGAGCTGGTGGCCTTGAATAAACGGGTGAAGATTGCCGGTCGTATCATGACCCGCCGGATCATGGGCAAGGCTTCCTTCGCGACCCTGCAGGACATGGCTGGCAAGATCCAGATCTACGTGACCCGTGACGACCTGCCGGAAGGCTTCTACAACGAGCAGTTCAAGAAGTGGGATCTGGGGGACATCGTCGGTGTCGAAGGGACGCTGTTCCGCACCAACACCGGCGAGCTCTCCGTCCATGTGGGCGAAATCCGCCTGCTGACCAAGGCACTGCGTCCGCTGCCCGAGAAGCACAAGGGCCTGACCGATCAGGAAGCCCGCTGCCGCCAGCGTTACCTGGATCTGATCGCCAACGAAGAGTCCCGCAAGACCTTCATGATCCGCACCCAGGTGGTGGCCGGCATCCGCAAGTTCTTCAACGAGAAGCGCTTCATGGAAGTGGAAACCCCCATGATGCAGGTCATCCCGGGTGGTGCCTCCGCGCGTCCGTTCGTCACTCACCACAATGCGCTGGACATCGACATGTACCTGCGTATCGCCCCCGAGCTCTATCTGAAGCGTCTGGTGGTGGGTGGTTTCGAGCGTGTCTACGAGATCAACCGCAACTTCCGTAACGAAGGTATCTCGGTGCGTCACAACCCCGAGTTCACCATGATCGAGTTCTACATGGCCTATGCCGATTACATCGATCTGATGGACCTGACCGAGGAGCTGCTGCGCACCCTGGCCCAGGACATCCTGGGTGACACCAAGATCCGTTACGCCAAAGAGGGCGAAGAGGGTCTGACCATCGACTTCGGTCAGCCGTTCCAGCGCCTCACCATGGTCGAGTCCATCCTGAAGTTCAACCCGGATGTGACCAAGGACGATCTGGCCACCCTGGAGAGCGCCACCGCCGTCGCCAAGCGTCTGCACATCGAGCTGATGAAGGGCTGGGAGCTGGGCCACGTGATCACCGCGATCTTCGAAGAGACCGTTGAGCACATGCTGCTGCAACCGACCTTCATCACCGAGTACCCGGCCGCCGTCTCTCCGCTGGCCCGCCGCAACGACGTGAACCCGGACGTGACCGATCGCTTCGAATTCTTCATCGGTGGCCGCGAGCTGGCCAACGGCTTCTCCGAGCTGAACGATGCAGAAGATCAGGCCAAGCGCTTCCAGGATCAGGTGAACCAGAAAGAAGCGGGCGACGACGAAGCCATGTTCTACGACGCCGACTTCGTCACCGCGCTGGAACACGGCCTGCCGCCGACTGCCGGTCAGGGTATCGGTATCGACCGTCTGGTGATGCTGTTCACCAACAGCCACACCATCCGCGACGTCATCCTGTTCCCGGCCCTGCGTCCGCAACAGAAATAAGCCTGCCGCTCGGCCAGCCCGAGCGCGCTAGCAATAAAATGCCCCGCAACTGCGGGGCGTTTTTTATGGCGAAGACAACAACCGGCTTGCGGCTTATGGGCAGGGCGGCAGCAGCCACTCCCCCTGCCACAGGGTCAGCGCCTGACCCGACATCCACACCCTGTCTCCCTGCAACTCGAGCACAAGCTCCCCGCCCCGCGCGGAGATCTGGCGCGCCCTCAGCTGCGTCCTGCCGAGGCGCGAGGCCCAGAAAGGCACCAGGGCGCAGTGGTTGGAGCCGGTGACCGGATCCTCCTCCACCCCGACCCAGGGGGCAAAATAGCGGGAGACAAAGTCATGGTTCGGATCCCTCGACGGCGCCGTCACCATCAAGCCACGACCGGGCAAGGCCCGCAGGGCGTGGAAGTCCGGCTTGAGTGCCCTCACTTCCTCCTCACTTGCCAACTCCAGCAGGAACTTGGCGCCGGCGGCCAGGGTCTGCAACGGCGTGCAGCCAAGGGCTTCGGCATAAGCGGGATCCAATGTCAGCGGAGCAAGGGGGATACGCGGAAAGTCGAGCCGGATCCACTCCCCCTCGGCGCAGGCCTCCAGCAGGCCGCTGCGGGTCTCGAAGCGCAGCGTCTGGGAGCGGGCCACAGCCCCGGTCTGCCACAGCACATGGGCCGCTGCCAGGGTACCGTGACCGCAGAGATCCACCTCGACCGTTGGGGTAAACCAGCGTAGCCGATAGTGCGCCTCCCCCAAGGGGCTGAGGAAGGCGGTCTCCGACAGGTTGAACTCCGCCGCCATGGCCTGCAGCTCGGCATCGCTGCGCTCCGGCCCCAATACGACGATGGCGGGATTGCCCCCGAAGGGGTGCTGGCTGAAGGCATTGACATGGAACAGTCTGGACATCGGCAGATCCTGAGAAGCAGAAAGGGACTCAATATTGCGATTTTTATACCACAGCCGGGGAGTCGCTGAGGCGGATTTCGGCTTTATAAATTCATAAATCGCATAAAGAAGATATTTTTATTCTTTGTTGTTATTCATTGCACCCCTTAACCTGACCAAAAATCAGACCATGGAAGACATGTGTGATGCAATTGACAGCCCCAATACCCAACATAAGCCCGCTCTCTGACGAACAGCAGCGCCAGCTGAATCAGGTCTTGTCGACCCTCAACACCCAGCAACTCGCCTGGGTGAGCGGTTATCTCTACGGCCTCTCCCAGTCAGGCATCCAGAGCGTCGCCACCAGCGCCGCCGTGGCCGCCTCCAGTGGCAGCCTGACCATTCTCTACGGCTCCCAGACCGGCAACGCCAAGGGTGTCGCCAGCACCATCCAGGCGCAGGCGAAGGCCCACGGCCTGCCGGTGACCCTGATCTCGATGGCGGACTACAAACCCAAGCAGCTCAAGAAAGAGAGCCATCTGCTGGTGGTAGTGAGCACTTACGGGGAGGGTGAACCACCGGAGAGCGCGGTCGATCTGTTCGAGCAGCTCAAGAAGGGCAAGATTGGCAAACTCGAAGGACTCAAGTTCGCCGTGCTGGGACTGGGTGACAGCTCCTATGAATTCTTCTGCCAGACCGGCAAGGACTTCGACGACTTCCTGTCCAAAGCCGGGGCCGAGCGCATTCATGAGCTCGCGAGCCTGGACGTGGATTATCAGGACGCGGCCAAGGTCTGGGGCGAGCAGGCCGTCGCTGCGGTGGCCACCACCCTCTCTGCTGGCGCCGCGACTGCCAGCGTGGCGGGCTCGGTGCAGCAAGCCGTCGGCCATAGCCAGTATCACAAGGAGAACCCCTTCCCGGCACGACTCTCGGTCAATCAGAAGATCACCGGCCGTGACTCCACCAAGGATATCCGCCATATCGAGATCAACCTGGAAGAGTCCGGCATCACTTATCAGCCAGGGGATGCGCTGGGCATCTGGTTCGACAACGACGCCGATCTCGTGGGGGAAGTGCTGGCCCTGACCGGCCTCTCCGGCGATGAAGCCACCGCCCAGGGCCCGCTGCGCGCGGCCCTGACCAGCCACTTCGAGCTGACCCGTTTGCACGGCGGTTTCATCACAGGACTCGCTGACATATCGGGCAACGCGGCACTGAAAGACCTGGCCGGCGACAAGGCCCAGGTCAACGCCCTGGTGGCCAGCGCCCAGGTGGTGGATGTGCTGAAACGCTTCCCCGCCACACTCACTGCAGAGCAGCTTGTCAAACTGCTGCGCCCGCTGACCCCTCGCCTCTACTCCATTGCCTCCGCCCAAAGCGAGGTAGAGGAAGAGGTGCACCTGACAGTCGGCGTGGTGCGCTACCCGCAGGAAGATGGCACAGTGCGCAGTGGCGGCGCCTCCTCCTATCTGGCAGACCGCCTGGCCGAGGACGCCGAGGTCAGGGTGTTCGTGGAGCACAACGACAACTTCCGCCTGCCCGCCAATCCCGATACCCCCGTCATCATGGTGGGTCCGGGCACCGGCATAGCCCCCTTCCGCGCCTTTATGCAGGAGCGTGAGGCACAAGGGGCCGAGGGCAAGAACTGGCTCTTCTTCGGCAACCCCCACTTCACCCAGGACTTCCTCTATCAGGTGGAGTGGCAGCGTTATGTGAAATCCGGCCTGCTGTCGAAGATCTCCCTGGCCTTCAGCCGGGATCAGGCCAACAAGATCTATGTGCAGGACCGCCTGCGCGAAGCCGGGCTTGAGCTCTACCAGTGGCTGGAAGCAGGCGCTCACGTCTATGTGTGTGGCGACGCCAACCACATGGCGAAGGATGTGCAGGAAGCCCTGCTGGATGTGATTAGCGATCATGGCCACAAGAGCCGTGAAGAAGCAGAAGAGTATTTGAGCGAATTGCGTCGTGCCAAACGTTATCAAAGGGATGTCTACTGATGAGCAAGCAACCAATCTCGAAGCAAGCAGCAGGACCGGTTGAAGGGCCACTGTCCGACAACGAACGCCTCAAGCGCGAAAGCAATTTCCTGCGCGGCACCATAGCCGAGGATCTGCAGGATCCCCTCACCGGTGGCTTCAATGGCGACAATTTCCAGCTGATCCGCTTCCACGGCATGTATCAGCAGGATGACAGAGACATCCGCCCCGAGCGCACCGCCCAGAAGCTGGAGCCGCTGCACAACGTCATGCTGCGTGCCCGTCTGCCGGGCGGCATCATCACCCCGGCCCAGTGGCAGGTGATCGACAAGTTCGCCGAAGAGCACAGCATGTACGGCAGCATCCGCCTGACCACCCGCCAGACCTTCCAGTTCCACGGGGTATTGAAGCGCGACATCAAGCTGATGCACCAGACCCTCAACAGCACCGGCATCGACAGCATAGCCACCGCGGGCGACGTGAACCGCAACGTGCTCTGCACCAGCAACCCGGTGGAGTCCGAGCTGCATCAGGAGGCCTACGAGTGGGCCAAGAAGATCTCCGAGCACCTGCTGCCCAAGACCCGCGCCTACGTGGAGATCTGGCTGGACGGCGAGAAGCTGGGGGACGACGAGGAGCCGATCCTGGGTTCCAACTACCTGCCGCGCAAATTCAAGACGACCGTGGTGATCCCGCCCCACAACGACGTGGATATCCACGCCAACGATCTCAACTTCGTGGCCATCAGTGATCATGGCAAGCTGGTGGGCTTCAACGTGCTGGTGGGCGGCGGTCTGGCCATGACCCACGGCGACACCACCACCTACCCGCGCAAGGCGAGCGATTTCGGCTTCATCCCGCTCTCCCACGTGCTGGAGGTGGCGGCCGCCGTGGTCAGCACCCAGCGCGACTGGGGCAACAGGGTCAACCGCAAAAACGCCAAGACCAAGTACACCCTCGAACGCGTCGGTGTCGAGGCCTTCAAGGCCGAGGTGGAGAGCCGCGCCGGCATCCAGTTTGGCGAGGTTCGCCCCTATGAGTTCACCAGCCGTGGCGATCGCTTCGGCTGGGTGGAGGGGATAGACGGCAAGCACCACCTGACCCTGTTTATCGAGAACGGCCGCCTGCTGGACTTCCCGGGCAAGCCCCTCAAGACCGGCATGCTGGAAATCGCCAAGATCCACCAGGGGGACTTCCGTCTCACCGCCAACCAGAACCTCATCATCGCGGGCGTCCCCGCCGGTGAAAAGGCCCGCATCGAAGCCCTGGCACGCCAGTACGGCCTGCTGGACGACGGCGTGAGCGAGCAGCGCAAGCAGTCCATGGCCTGCGTGGCCCTGCCTACCTGCCCGCTGGCGATGGCGGAAGCCGAGCGCATGCTGCCAGCGTTTGTCACCGACATCGAAGCCTTGCTGGCCAAACACGGTCTGGCGGATGACGCCATCATCTTCCGGGTCACCGGCTGCCCCAACGGCTGCGGCCGCGCCATGCTGGCGGAAGTGGGTCTGGTGGGCAAGGCGCCGGGCCGCTACAACCTGCACCTGGGGGGCAACCTCGAGGGGACCCGCATCCCTCGCCTGCATCAGGAAAACATCACGGAGCCGCAGATCCTGGCCGAGCTGGATGCCCTGATCGGCCGCTGGGCCAAGGAACGCGACGGGAACGAGTGCTTCGGCGACTTCGTGATCCGGGTTGGGGTAGTTGCGCCCGTTATCGACTCCGCGAGGGACTTCTATGCAGCCTGAACTGACTGAAAGCGGGCGGTTGAGACTGACCGCCGATGGCAGGCTCGACCTCGATGCCCTGCTGGCCCTCGGCCGCGAGGAGCAGACCGAGGCGCTGGCCCCTCTCAACCGGGAGCTGGACGCCATGAGCGCCCCCGAGCGGGTGCGCTGGGCGCTGGCGAACCTGCCGGGGGAACACGTGCTGTCGTCGAGCTTCGGCATCCAGGCGGCGCTGATGCTGCACCTGGTGAGCCGCGAGCGGGCCGACGTGCCCGTGGTGCTGACCGATACCGGTTATCTCTTCCCCGAGACCTACCACTTCATCGACGAGCTGACCGAGCGCCTAGCCCTTAATCTCAAGATCTACCGTGCCGAGCTCACGCCGGCCTGGCAGGAGGCCCGCTTCGGCCTCTTGTGGGAGCAGGGAGTGGAGGGGATCACCCGCTACAACCAGCTCAACAAGGTCGAGCCGATGGACAGGGCGCTGCGGGAGCTTGGCGCCCGCACCTGGTTCTCCGGCCTGCGCCGGGAGCAGGCGGGCAGTCGCGGCAAGCTGCCGGTGCTGGCCATACAGCGCGGCCGCTTCAAGTTCTTGCCGGTGATCGACTGGAGCAACAAGGACGTCTTCTACTACTTCAAGGAGCACGACCTGCCCTATCATCCCCTGTGGGAGCAGGGCTACCTCTCGGTGGGCGACGTCCACACCACCACCAAGTGGGAACCGGGCATGAGCGAGGAACAGACCCGCTTCTTCGGCCTCAAGCGTGAATGCGGCCTGCACGAAGAGAACGGCGAGCACGACGGCTCCGGCATCTGATCCTGGTGCGCAGCCTGTTACTGCGCCCCGCCCATAAAAAAACGCCCGGTAATAGCCGGGCGTTTTGCTTGCTGGTATCCATGGACTGGGCCGAGGCGGGGTTTAGCCCGCAGACTGCTCTTTCGCTGCGGCGGCGCGCGCCTGGGCCAGCCAGTCATTGACCAGGGCCTCGTGTCCCTTGAGCCAGGCATCGGCGTGACGCTCCACATCCGCCGGCTTGTTCTGCCCCTTGTTCATCAGACCGTTCTGGATGTTGATGTCATTGAGGGGCAGCTTGACGATGGAGAAGAGCTTGGCGGCCGCCGGGTTGGCCTCGGCAAACTGCTTGTTGGCGACTATGTGCATGGTGTTCACCGCAAAGCCGTAGTTCTTGCCGTTCGGCAGCCGGGTCTTGTCCGCATCAGGGGCATCGGCGGGTACCTCCAGCCACACCACATCCTTGCCCGGCACCAGCTCGCTGCTGAGCCAGTAGGGGGTCCAGGTGTAGTAGAGCACCGGCTTGCCAGCCTGGTAACGGGCCAGGGTATCGGCGATCAGCGCCGCGTAGTTGCCCTGCTTGTGGGTCACCGTGGTGGTCAGGCCGAACTCGTCCAGATGATGGTTGATGGCCCCTTCGCAGCCCCAGCCTGGGTTGCAGCCCACCAGATCGGCCTTGCCGTCGCCATCGCCGTCGAACAGCGCCGCCAGCTTGGGATCCTTGAGCTGGCCCAGGTTGGTGATGCCGTATTGGGCTGCAGTCTTCTTGTCCACCAGATACCCCTGGGCGGCACCGGCCACATAGGTGCCCTGACGGAAGAACACCTTGTCCCCCCCCGCCTGCTCGTACTTGTTGTCCTGCAGCGGTATCCAGTTGAAAGCGAGGAAGGTGCCGTCCCCCTGCGCCACCGAGGCGTAGGCCACGTTGTAGTCCACCTCCTGGGCCGGCTGCACCTCATAACCGAGGCGTCCCATCAGCTTGCTGACCAGCAGGCTCTGGAAGGCCTCCTCCGGCAAGGAGCTCTGCAGGGGCTGCACCTTGACCCCCTCCCCCGGCAGCTCGGCGCTGGCCATGGCGAGCGGACTCAGCAGTTGGGTACTCAGCAGCAATGTGCCCAGGGTCAATCCTTTGGTGATCTGTTTCATGCATTTACTCCTTTGTAATCGAGGGATTTGCCGCGGCCGCACAGGCGCAGCAGCAGGGCGGCGGGGCCACGTTGATACCAGCGGCCGGTACGGGTGCGATCCGGTTGTCCCATCGCCTGGGTGAGGCGATCCAGTACTATGGCCAGCAGCACTATGCCGAGGCCGCCGATGGAGGCGAGTCCCATATCGAGCCGGCCTATGCCGCGCAGCACCATCTGGCCCAGACCCCCGACCGCTATCATGGAGGCGATCACCACCATGGAGAGCGCCAGCATCAGGGTCTGGTTGACCCCGGCCATGATGGTGGGCATGGCGAGCGGCAGTTGAACCTTGAACAGCAACTGGGAGGGGCTGGCACCGAACGAGTGGGCCGCCTCCACCAGATCGGCGGGCACCTGACGAATACCCAGCATGGTGAGCCGGATCATGGGCGGCAGGGCGAAGATGACGGTCACCACCACCCCGGGCACGTTACCTATGCCAAACAGCATGACGATGGGGATGAGGTAGACAAACGCCGGGGTGGTCTGCATGGCATCCAGCAGCGGCCTAGTCCAGGTGGAGAGCCGCTCGCTGCGAGCCAGCAATATGCCCACCGGCAAGCCTATCAGCACGCAGAAGAACAGCGAGGTCAGCACCAGGGAGAGGGTCACCATGGCATCGGACCAGGCCCCGATAAGGCCGATCCCCACAAGAGACGCGAGCGTGCCGAGCGCCATGCGACCACCCACCAGCTGCCAGGCGATCAGGGTCAGGAGCCCCATCATCAGAGTGGAGGGCACTGTCTGCAGCAGCTGGGTCATGGCCCCCAGCGCCAGCTCCACGGGGGCGCGGATCAGCTGGAACACAGGCCGCAGGTTCTCCACCAGCCAGCCGATGCCCCCCTCGACCCAGGTATCCAGCGGCACCAGGGCCTGCTGGAAGGGATCCAGCCAGTCGACGGCGGCACTGTCATCGACGGCTGCGATCTGGCTCTGCCAGTCTGCCGCCTCCGTAGCCGTACTGCCCCAGGGATCCTCGGCTGTCGTGGTGGTGGTCGCAGCTCCCCAGGGGTCGGCCTGCGCCTCGTCGGCCCAGGTGGGAGTGCTGGTCAATAGCAACAGCGCCAGCAAGCCGGTCAGCAGACGGTTAAAGGGGTTGAGATTCATACCGGTGTACTCCTGTCCAGGGTGTTGAGCAGATTGGCCTTGGAGATGAGTCCCAGATAGGTGCCATCCTCCTCGACCACGGGCACCTGACAGGGTGCGGCGGCCACCTGGCTGATGAGTTCATTGAGGGAGGTGTCCGCCAGAATGGGCTGGATGTCCGCCAGCAACGCCTGCTCCAGGCTCCCCTTGTCACGCACCGCCCGACCGAGCGACTCGACCGAAACGACCCCGAGGAAGCGGCGGCTGCGATCCACCACATAGCCGTACTCCCGCTCCAGCTCCTTGAGCTGGCGCAGGGCGTTGCCCGGCCCGTCCGTGGTGTGCTTCTTGATGAGGGGGGTCTGCTTGCGGCTGGCCACATCTCGGGCGCTGAAGACGTTGGCGAGATCCACCCCGCGAAAGAAGGCGCGCACATAGTCGTTGGCGGGCTGGTTCAGGATCTCGTCCGGGGTGCCCACCTGCACCAGCTGGCCATCCTGCATGATGGCAATGCGATCGCCGATACGCATCGCCTCGTCCAGATCGTGGGAGATGAAGACGATGGTGCGCTGCTGGCTCGCCTGCAGCTTGAGCAGCTCGTCCTGCATCTCGGTGCGGATCAGCGGATCCAGCGCCGAAAAGGCCTCGTCCATCAGCAGGATATCGGGGTCGTTGGCGAGCGCCCGGGCCAGGCCGACCCGCTGCTTCATGCCGCCGGAGAGGGCGTCGGGGAAGGCGTCAATCCACTGACCCAATCCCACCTGATTGAGCGCCTGACGGGCACTCTGCTGGCGCTCCGCCAGCGGCACCCCGGCCAGCTCCAGGCCGAAGGCGGTGTTTTCCAGCACGCTCAGGTGTGGCATCAGGGCGAAGGACTGGAACACCATGCTGATCTTCTTGCGGCGCACCTGGCGCAGCTCGCGCTCCGAGATGGCGGCGATGTCCTCGCCGTCGATCAGCACCTGGCCGCGGGTCGGCTCTATCAGCCGGTTGAATAGGCGCACCAGGGTGGATTTGCCCGAGCCGGAGAGGCCCATCACCACGAAGATCTCCCCCTCGTGGATGGCCAGATTGACATCCTGGACCCCCAGGGTCTGCCCGGTCTTTTGCAGGATGCTGGCGCGGTCGTGCCCTTTCGCCAGCAACTTGAACGCTTTTTCCGGCTGATCGCCGAAGATTTTGTAGAGTGATTTAACCTCGAGTTTGACTGTCATATTGTCCTTTTTTCATGGTCGACGACTTGCAAGGCAAACCGTCGAACGCGAGCCAACTACTTTTAACACTAAGTAATTTTGGGGCCTAATAAAAGAACCATAAGAGTCTCAATGAAGAGTGGCAATCATAACCTATTGATTTTAAATGGTTATTTTTAACATAAAAAACCATTTAAATGTGACACAACAGCATATGCTCAACAATGAAATGCAAACAAATTCAATCAAAATGCCGAATTTATTGAGAAAAAGGCTTGATTCAGGGGCAGGATACGAGGAAATAACTGCACTTATCTTCGAAGGGTTATTTTGATTAGACAACTAATCATTTTGGGAAGATGGACAAGAAAAGAGCTGATCAAGCGACGTTGTATAAACGCCTCCATTCACCGCGCCAGGAGCGGCCAACAAAAAGGCCCCTTGCGCAGCGCAGGGGGCCTTTCATCTACCACGGCAATACGCTGTCGTCAGCGCCTCTGCCAGGTCTCGAAACAGTAGGGATGAGGGTTTTTCTCATCAGCCTCATGAGGCTCGCGTTCAACGCAATGCCACTCTCCCTCATCGAAGGCGGGGAAGCGGGTATCCCCTGCCACCGCCAGATCGATCCGGGTCAGATAGAGGCTGTCGGCCCGGGGCAACAGCTGACCATAGAGATGGCCGCCGCCGATCACCATCAGCTCATCTGGTGCCTCGGCCTCAGATAAGGTGGCCAATACCTCGTCGATGGATGAAAAAACCTCTATGCCTGGTGCTTTGAATCCTGGGTTACGACTAATGACCAGGTTTCGGCGCCCGGGCAAGGGCCGACCGATGGACTCAAAGGTCTTGCGCCCCATCAGTACCGGCTTGCCCAGGGTGACCCGCTTGAAGTGGGCCAGATCCGCCGGCAGGTGCCAGGGCATCTGGTTGTCCAGACCGATCACACGATCGTGGGCCATGGCGGCAATCATGGAGATTTTCATGGTGTCAGCCTCTCACACAACCATTCATATTATGGGCCGGTTACGGTACACGACCAGGGAAGGTATCGCCAGCCCGAAGCTCAATGCGCCTACTATAAAGATAGCCTTCAAGCCGTTCTCCACCGCGCTCTGGATAAGCTCCATGGTCACCCCGGAGATGTTGAGCTCCACTATGGCTATCATCGCCTTGAAGGCATAGCTGCCGGGGATCATGGGGATGATGGAGGCGACGCTGAACACCGGACGCGGCGCCAGCAACCGGCGCGACCAGTAGACGCAGACAAAGCCGACCGTAGTCGCCGCCGCCAGGGTGGCCCACTCGATGGGCATGCCGTAATGGATGAGCAGGGTACGCAGACTGTGGGCCAGGGCGCCGCCCATGGCGCAGTACTTCAACATCCGTGGCGGCACGTTGAACAGCATGGCAAACCCTACCGCCGGAATGGCAGACCAGAAGGCATCCTTGGCCAGCAGCCAGATCAAATCCATCATACCTTCCACCCCCAGATGCCGGTCACCGACATGGCGAGGATGATACCGATATGGATCCGCGCGCTGATGGATGGTCGGGTTGATACAGCGTCAAATCCCTTCATACTTTCCACCCCCAGATACCGGTCACCGACATGGCGAGAATAATCCCTATCGCCGCGCTGATGGTCAGCAGGGTCGCCGTGCCCCAGCGGGCCAGCCCCATGTTGAAGTAACCCTTCACCATGTCGGAGACCGCGTTGATCAGCGGAAAACCGGGCACCAGCAAGAGCACGCTGGCGGCCATGGCGAGATAGGGCTGCTCGCCCCAGCCAAAGAAGGTGGCGCTGGAGGCGAGCAATGTGGCGATGAAGCCGGTCACGGCGAAATTGATGAGGGGGCTATGGTGGTGGCGAGCCATCAGCTGGCGAACCCGCATGGCGACCGAGGCCGAGAGGCAGGTCACCATGAAAATGGGCCAGTCACCGCCGAACAGCAGGCTGAAGGCGCCGCAGGAGAGTCCCACCATGGGCACCACCAGCCAGGGGTGGTAGTGAAACGGCACTATGCCGTCGAGCCGCTGACGCACCTCGCGCGCGCCGATCAGCGCCTTTTCAGCCATGATGCAGATACGCTGGATCTCGCACACCACCTGCATGTTGATGCCATGCTCGCGCACCCGTCTCGTGGTGGTGACACAACTGCCCTGATAGAGGCTGGTCAGCACGATGGCGCTGGAGGAGATGGCCATCTCGACGCTCTCCAGCCCCAGTGCCAGGCCAAGCCGAACCGTGGTCTGCTCTATGATGCGGCTCTCGGCCCCGAACTGGGCCAGCATCTGACCCGCCTTGACGATGATCCGGGTGATTTCCGTCTGCTGCTCCCGCGACAGCTCCCTTCCTGGTGTGATGCTGCTCATGATCCCTTTGAGTGTTAGCAAGGTGGAATATGCCGTGATATTACCCCAACCCTTATATTCCTTCATCTATATCTGCTGATTTACCTGATCACTATGTTATTCAACTTGTACTACAGGTCCATTTGCAGCAAATAAAAAACAAACCACCCAGCTTATTAACATTGGATGGTTTGAACTGAATGAAATATTGGGAAATAACGAGACTGGATGCCTGCCAACGCATTATTTATCCTTCACACGCTCTACCAGCCAGATCACATTGTTCGGCGGCACAATCTCTTCGCTCTCCTCCTGAGACGCCTCCTGCAGGTGAACGATGTGGCGGCGCATGGCATGAACGGATTCGTGCATCATATTGGCGATCCGGATGCAGCTGTCCAGATTGTTCCTGGCGAGACGACGCTGACAGTCGATGCGAAACTGCAGGCCTCGCAACCGCCGTTGCTGGTCCGGCCCCACCTGCGCGATCAGTGCCTCTATCTGCTGGTGCAGCAAGGCATCGAGCCGCTCCGGCTCGGCCAGGGCCCAGTGTTTCAGCGTATCAAAATCCGGCATCTCCATATCCCCTCCTGGCCAGACGCCTTGCGTGAATCTGCGTGACCACACCCGGCACATCATTTCGCTGTCCATAAACAGGTTATATAAGATGGTGGCGATTTAGGGTCAGCCCGCACCGATCCACAGGAGTCTGATTTTTCATCCATTTGGCGACTATGGGTCGAAAGGAAATATTTATTCGTTATGATTCATGAAATTATCCTCATGCGACCTGCGTCACTTTTTTTATAAATTTTAAAGGCTTTTATGGTTCTTCTTATTCCCTATTCATCGATAGCGAATAAATCTGCTTTTCGTTCGACTCTCAAATCTGGCCTTCCTGTGTCACGCCCATGCCGGTGCTTTAACATATCTCACTGATTATGTTATTTTATTTACCACTTTTTCCAATGACCAAGGGCAGATCATGAGCAAGGCAAGAATCGGTATCGTCACCGTCAGCGATCGCGCCAGCGCGGGCATCTATGAGGACCTCTCCGGCAAGGCCATCATAGACACGCTGAACGCCTATCTGACCTCAGAGTGGGAGCCCGTCTATCAGGTGATCCCGGATGAGCAGGATCAGATCGAAGCGACCCTGGTCCGGCTGGCGGACCAGGAGCAGTGCTGCCTCATCGTCACCACCGGCGGCACAGGGCCGGCCAAGCGGGATGTGACACCGGAGGCGACCGAGGCGGTGTGCGATCGCATGATGCCGGGCTTTGGCGAACTGATGCGGGCCGAGTCCCTCAAGTTCGTGCCGACCGCCATCCTGTCGCGCCAGACCGCCGGCCTGCGCGGCAGTTCCCTCATCGTCAACCTGCCGGGCAAGCCCAAGTCCATTCGCGAGTGTCTGGATGCGGTCTTCCCCGCCATCCCCTACTGCATCGACCTGATGGAAGGGCCCTATCTCGAATGTGACGAAGCCGTCATCAAGCCGTTTCGCCCCAAGAAATAGGCCCTGAGTGGGCGGGGAGCTCCCCGTCCACCTCCCAACTTGCAGCCGTTTATTTGCGGCCGTATACCTTGACCCCCGCCTTGCTCCCTTCCGAATTGCCATAGACCTCGACTCGCTTGATGCAAACCCGACTGCCGAGAGATTTCCAGCCGGACTCCTGATCCTCTTTCAGGCTCTTGTCAAAGTGCAGGGTCTTGCTGCGGTCATTGCCGTAGATCACCTTGACCCTGTCCAGGGTCAGCTCCCTTCCCGCCTTGACCATGATGGACCTGGCCGGTCGGCAGATGATGATGGGAATAATGGCTGGGTGGTCGCCCACCCCCAACAGGATGGTGTTACCCAGCCGAAATTCATCATCAGCCCTGGCGGGCGAGGCCCCCCCCCACCACAGGCAAGAGAGTAGAAAGGCCAGCAGCCCAAGGCGCAGCGGAGATTGAACAGAACAAAAAGCTAAAACAGACATGATGCCTCCCAACAAAGTGGGAGACATATTAATTAATCAAACCTAAACCCAAGCTGTACTGGAGCTGTACCGGGTGCAACCGGACGGGCTGGACAGCCCCCTCAACCCCAGCGCTTGAAGATGAGGGAAGTGTTGATACCACCGAAGGCGAAGTTGTTGGACATCAGGTAGTCCACCGCCAGCGTGCGGCCATTGCCCATCACGTGATCCAGCGGGGCACAGGCCGGATCCGGCTCGGTCAGGTTGATGGTGGGGGCAAACCAGCCCTCCTGCATCATCTCCAGCGCCAGCCAGGCCTCGATGGCGCCGCAGGCTCCCAGGGTATGACCGAAGTAGCTCTTGAGCGACGATATGGGGGTCTTGTCGCCGAAGATGGCGGCGGTGGCGTGGCTCTCGGCGATGTCGCCCCGCTCGGTGGCGGTGCCGTGGGCACTGATGTAGCCGATGTCGGCGGCCTTGAGTCCGGCCTGGGCCAGCGCCATCTCCATGCACAGCTGCATGGTCTCCTGCTGGGGCTGGGTCACGTGGGTGGCGTCGCAGTTGGTGGCAAAGCCCACCAGCTCGGCGATGATGGTGGCCCCGCGCGCCTGCGCATGTTCCAGCTCCTCCAGCACCAGGGTGCCTGCCCCCTCGCCAATCACCAGCCCGTCCCGCTGCCGATCGAACGGTCGCGGCGCCAGCTCGGGGTTGTCGTTCATCTGGCTGGTGGCAAACAGGGTGTCGAACACCACGGCCTCCGACGGGCAGAGCTCCTCGGCCCCGCCGGCCACCATCAGGGTCTGATAGCCGTGCTTGATCGCCTCAAAGGCGTAGCCAATGCCCTGGCTGCCGGAGGTGCAGGCGCTGGAGGTAGGGATCACCCGCCCGCGCAGACCGAAGAAGAGGCCGGCATTGACCGCCGCCGTGTGCGGCATCATCTGTACATAGGTGGTGGCCGTGATGCTGGCGGTGCTCTTGTCGTTGAGCATGACCCCGAAGGCACGGATGGGCTCCGTGCTGCCGATGGAGGAGCCATAGGCGATGCCGGTGCGACCATCGGTCAGCACGGGGTGGTCGGTAAGTCCCGCCCGTGCCAGCGCCAGTTCGGTGGCCACGGTCGCCAGCTGGGAGACTCTCCCCATGGCCCGCGTCTTCTTGCGCGGATAGTGGGCGGGCAGCACAAAATCGGCAATGGGCGCCGCCAGCCGGGTATTGAGCCCCTCGTAGATGGCCCATTCCGGCATGGCCACCACCGCATTGCGCCCCGCCTGCAACTTTGCCCGCACGCTCGGCCAGTCCTGGCCGAACGCCGTCACCCCGGCCATGCCGGTTACCACTACCCGCTTCATACCATACCGCCATTCGCAGAGATAAGCTGGCGTGCCACAGAGACAGCACCATGTTGAATCAACATCAGACAAGATCTCACCGACATCCGCGTCATACCATGCCCCCGTTGATGGAGATGACCTGACGCGTGACATAGCCGGCGATGTCCGACATCAGGTAAGAGACCAGCCCGGCCACCTCGTCAGCCTGCCCCATGCGCTTGAGCGGGATCAGCTTCAGCGCCTCGGCCTTCACCTCGGCATCCACCATGCCGGTGTCGATAAGGCCGGGTGCCACGCAGTTCACCGTGATCTTGCGCTTGGCGAGCTCCAGCGCCAGCGCCTTGGTGGCCCCCATGATGCCCGCCTTGGCGGCGCTGTAGTTGACCTGGCCCCGGTTGCCCATCAGGCCTGAGACCGAGGAGATGGTCACGATACGGCCGCCCCGGCGCAGGCCTATCATCGGCATGATGCAGGGCTTGAGCAGGTTGTAGAAGCCATCCAGATTGGTGTGCAGCACCCCGTCCCACTCTTCGTCGGTGAGGGCGGGAAAGGCGCCGTCACGGATGATGCCGGCATTGCAGACCACACCGTAATAGGCGCCGTGTTCGGCCATGTCGGCCTCCAGCCGCACGCGGCAACCCTGGCGATCGGCGATGTCGAACTGGATCAGGCGCCCCTGCCCACCGGCCGCTTGCAGGCTGTCCAGCGTCGCCTCGGCACCGGCGCGGTCGCCGTGGTAGTGCACCACGACGAGAAAACCGTCGGCGGCCAGCTTGAGGGCGATGGCGCGGCCTATCCCCTTGCTGGCGCCCGTGACCAATACGGTAGAGATCATGAAACGTCCTTCGCTAACAAATCGGATAACTCGCCGGGTGCGGGTTGATAGGTCGAGAGGCGTGCGGTGGCGCACTCCCGCCCATCTTGCAGGATCCGGCATTCGAAACTGGCCATGCCGCCGTCTTGCAACAGGCAGCTGGCCTCTATGGTGAGCAGGGCCCCCACAGCAAAGCTAGTAGGCTGGCAGCGGTACTTGCGGGTGCCGAGCAGCATGCCGATACGCACCGGCTCGCCGCGCAATCGCCCCTGCATGCCAGCCCAGGCGGCGATGGTCTGGGCCATCAGCTCGATGCCGACCCAGCCGGGCAGGTTGCCCTCGCCATCGAGCAGCAAGGCGTGGCGGGCACCGACACGGGTCTCGCAGCACGCCCGGCTCGCATCCACGGCGCAGAGCCGGTCCAGCAGCAGCATGGGGGCCTGATGGGGCAAGAGAGTATCGATGGCGGGCAACGGTGTGATCTCATTCATGAGGCAGATTTCCCGAACAGCAGGCTGACATTGTTGCCACCGAAGGCAAAGGAGTTGGAGAGGATCCGGGGCGTCGCCAGCGGGGTGGTGCCACTCACCAGCCGGATGGGAGCCAGCGCCGGATCCCCCGTCATCACCCGCTGGGGTGGCAACGGCAGTGCCCGTTCCAGCAGCAGGCAGGCGAGCGCAGCCTCGATGGCCCCCGCCGCCCCCAGAACATGGCCGGTGAGCGGCTTGGTGGAGCTGCAAGGCACCCTGTCCCCGAACAGGCGATAGACAGCCTGGCTCTCCATGGCGTCATTGAGGCGGGTGGCGGTGCCGTGCAGGTTGATGTAACCCACCTGCTCCGGCGTCAGACCTGCCTGGGCCAGCGCCATGCCCATGGCCGCCTCGGCCCCCACGCCGTCTGGATGCGGCGCCGAGATGTGCCAGGCATCGGACGATTCCCCCACCCCCAGCAGCGCGAGCGGCGCAGGTTGTCTGCTCAGCAGAAACAGTGCCGCCCCCTCGCCGATGTTGATCCCCTGGCGGCCGTTGTCGAAGGGCTGGCAGAGGGTGCCACTGAGGGACTCCAGGCTGTCAAAACCGTTGAGAGTCAGCCCGCACAGGCTGTCGGCGCCCCCGACCAGCACCGCATCCACCAGTCCGGCCGCCAGCATCCGCTGACCGCTGATGAAGGCACGGGCGCTGGAGGAGCAGGCGGTGGAGAGGGTGTAAGCGGGCCCTTCCAGGCCGAGGTGGCGAGCCAGAAATTCGGACGGGGAGCCCAGCTCCTGCTGACGATAGTCAAAGACGAGCGGCACGGCCTCCCCGCGCCGGGCAGCCGCCACCGCCAGTTCGGCCTCGCCGATCCCGGCGGTGCTGGTGCCAAGCACCAGCCCCACCCGCGCAGGGCCAAACGTCGCCAGCGCCTCGCCGAGGGCGTGCCGGATCTGGGCCAGCGCCGCCAGCAGCAGCTGGTTGTTGCGCGAGGCGTAAGGAGCCAGTGCCGCCGGTATGGCCGGCAACTCGCCTTCCACCCGCCCCACCGGGGTCAGGCGGCCATCCAGCAAGGCCTGGTTGTGGCGGGTGAGCGGCGTGCTCCCCTTGGCCTGCCAGGCCAGCAGGGCCTCGGCGCTGGCATCAACGCCCTCACCCAGCGCCGAGATGAGGCCATAGGCGGTGATAAAACAGCTCATCGGCTCAGGGTCTCCAGTTGCAGGCGGTAGTGGAATACGTGCTGTTGCAGGCTGACCGGCTCGCGCACGCCGTCGATGTCGCGGTAATGGATCTCGCTGACCAGGGCGCCATCGGGGGCTCGCAGCCGGCGTGTCAGCCCTTGGTCCCGCAGCGTCCAGCCCGGTGGCAACTGCGGCTGCCAGCTGGCCAGCGGCCAGTAGCAGAGCATGACGTCCGCCAGCACCTGGGTCACGGGCGGCATGCCGGTGGCGAGCAGCGGGCTCAGTTGTTGGGTCGCTATGCCCTGCTGATCGTAACGCACTCGGAACAGCCGCACCCCGCTCGGGGTCAGGCCGACCAGGGTCAACTGGCTGCCATCGGCCTCCAGCACAGTCATCAGCTGATGGGCGCTCTCACCCACAGTGGCCGTCAGCAACTGCTGGCGATAGAAGGGGGTGGCCAGCACGGGGGCCGGCAGCGTCATGACACTGCTCTTGTCGAGATAGGCGGTGGGGGCCGGCTGGCTGCTGCAGCCCCCCAGCAAGAGGATGAGTAATGCGAACACTGATCTCATGGTTGCTCCGGCTCCCGCTCGTCATGCCTCCGCTTGTCCGCTTCCCTGTCCAGCACCAGGGGCGACAACAGGAAGGCGGTAAAGATACCGCCACTCAGCACCAGACCAAAGCCCGCGATGGCGGGGGTGTGACTCAGCGCCAGCAGACCGAAGGCCAGCTGGGTGGTGAGGTTCGCCAGCAGGATGGCGAGCAGGGTGGCACTCTGCCGCGCCAGCTCGCGCCCGCTGTGGGCGAAAAAGAGACCATAGTCGATACCGATGCCGAAGATGAGGCTGAGCGCCAGCACCCCGAACAGGGTGAGCGGCTGGCCGCAGGCGGCGAGCAGCGCCAACCCCATGGCCAGCGCAATCAGGTTGACCAGCAGCACCTGGGCCGCCCGGGCCGCCCCCATCCGCCGCCAGAGCAGCAGGGCCACCAGGCCGATGGCCACCGACAGCAGCTCCGCAAGCTTGATCCGGTAGTGGGCGAACAGCCGGCTCCACTCGCTGCGCTGATCCTGCCAGTAGACTCCCTGCTCGGCCGCCGCCAGCGCCGTCAGGGCCCCTTCGTCCACCACCCCCACCAGCGGCACCCAGATGGCGACGCGGCCATCGTCCAGCGAGTGCCACAGCAGACGGCTCCCCTCGCTGACCGGGCTGGCCAGCCAGGCCGCCGGGGTCAACCAACCGGGCTCGCGGACGGGGGCTTGCCCCCCTGCTGGTATTGGCACCCCGGCCTCTTGCAGTCGGGTCACCACTTGGGGCAACAGGGCCCGGATGGCGGCCGCATCCTGCTGCTGGCGCGCCAGCGAAGGCAGCCAGCGGGAAAGAGAGACAAAATCCTGCAGCGCACCGCGCTGTGTAAGCTCGGCCAGCCGGCCGTCGAGCCGCTCCAGTCGTTGCAGCGCCTGTTCGCCGTCCGCTCCCGTCACCAGAAAACCCTGCATGCCGCCCTGCTGGCCGGTCAGGGTCTTGATCTGGTTCTCCTGCGCCTGCAGTTCCACCGGCAAGGGTTGCAGCCGGCGGATGTCGTCATCCACCCGCAGCTGGCTGATGCCAAGAGCAGCCAGCAGCAGGCAGCAGAGCGGCAGGCCGATACGCACCAGCGGGCGTTGCCGCCAGGCCCTGAGCCAGGCCATCAGCAGTGGCTGAATGACCATGGGCCGGGTCGGCAGCGGGCCGGCCCAGCGCGGAAACAGGCAGAGCACGGTGATGAAGGCGCTGAACAGGCCCGCCAGCGCACACACCGCCAGCTGCTGCAGCCCGGGGAAGGGGGCGAACCAGAGCAGGCCATAACCGATCAGGGTCGTCAGCACCGCCAGCGACAGGCTCGGCAGCAGCCGTAGCCGGGTCTGATGCGCGCTCTCGTCGCCGCCGTGCAACCGCCGCTCGCACAGGAAGTGGATGGCGTAATCGATGGCGATGCCGATGAGGCTGCTGCTGATGACCAGGGTGAAGACATGGATCTCGCCAAACAGGATGAGCACGGCGCCCAGCCCCCACATCAGCCCCACGCCAATGGGCAGCAGGGAGAGCAGCAGCGCCCGGGTCGAGCGGAACACGCCCCAGATCAGCAGGATGACCCCGATCATGGAGCCAAGCCCTATGGTGGAGATGTCCTGCTGGGCCAGGTTGCTGGCGTGCTGGCTGTAGAAGAGGGTGCCACGGCGCAGCAGCTCGGCACCGGGATAAGCCTGGGCCAGCCGCTGCTCGGCGTTGTCGAGCGCCCTCAGCACCCCCTGATTGCGCTGGATGTCGAAGGCGGAGAGATCCAGCTCGGCGCGCACCATGTACCAGTCACGCCCCCCCTTGTCCCGGCTGATCAGCCAGCCCGCCTTGAGCTGCATGGGGCCGCTGACCTCGGCCAGCACCCCGGCCCGGGTCAGCAGCAGGGGATCGCTTTGCCACTCGGCGCGAGAGACGCCGCCAAAGGGCGAGTAGATCTGGCCGAGCACCCACTGACTCCACCCCTCGGCGCCAGCCGCCAGCCGGGCCCGGCTCGCCTCATCCAGCCGCTGCCAGGCGAGACTGTGCAGATAGACCTGCCAGGCGGAGGCCAGCTCGGGCTGATGCCCCTTGATGTGGGAGAAGGCCGCTATCTGGCCGAGTTGTGTTACCCATAGCTCGGCCGCCGCCTGCCCGCTCTGTCCGGCCGGCAGACTCAGCATCCAGACCAGCTGGCGGTCGAGCTGCTGCAGCAAGCCCTGCTGCAGGGCCGGATCCAGATCGCTGCGGGATGCATGGGGCAGCAGATCCATCAGGCTGGTGTTGATGCGGCTGTGGGGCAGCTGCCAGGCGAGTACCGCCGCCAGCAGCAGACAGAGGCCGATCCAGAGCGTGCCAAGCCGGTGCCAGGTGGTTTCAGCTTGCAGCAAGGTCGACTCTCCCGGCCAGACCACGGGCAGTGGCTTGGCGCGATGCGGGGCTAATGGGCAGCAAAGCGGGCCTGCTCCTCAGGGGTCAATGGCAGGGGGCGCTCGCGCCAGCCACTGAAGCGGATGCGGGTGCTGTCACCCTGCCGATCGGCGATGAGCAGCTGATCCAGCTGCCCCTGCCCGCTCAGGGTGAGGCTGGCGAACACCTTGTCGAGCGGCGCCTGCGTGGGCACCATCACCAGCTGCCAGCCCGCCTCCGAGCTCTGGAAATCGATGCTGAAGTAGCGGCTCAGGGTCGCCTCGTCCGAGCCGAACAGCGCCAGCAGCATCTGGCTGAATTCCAGCAGTTGGGGGCTGTCGATGACGGTGGCGGGCTGACCCGCCACCTGCTGCACCATGCGTTGCGGCGTCAGGGTGAGTGTCAGGGCAAAGGGCTTCTGCTGCTGCCACCAGAGGCCGAGGTCGCGCACCAGCAGCAGCTCGCCGGATGCCTTGAGCGGCTGGCTCAGTCCCGCCACCTGTTTCTCCTGCTCGAAATGGGCCTGCCGGGCCGGGCTCAGGGTCAGCAACTGCTGCACCTGGTCACGGGTCAGGGGGGCCGCCTGCAGTGGCCACGCCAGCAGCAGGACCAGTCCGACCATCAGCCGGTTCAGAAGAGGGGTCACTGGCTCACCCCCAACTTGTCCAGCAGCACCTGGGGCGAGGCCAGGCACATCTCGCCGCTCGCCTTGCTCACCGCCACCTGGATGCTGTAGCCCTTGCTGGTGCGGGTGCCGCTCACGGCGTCGCTCAGCAGGTAGTCGATCTTCAACCGGTTCTGGTACTCGGTCAGGGTGGCACGCACCCGCACCCGCTGGCCGAAGCGCAGCGACGCCAGGTACTTCATCCGGGTGTCGATGATGGGCCAGAGGTAGCCGGAGGCCTCCATCTGCGGATAGTTGTAGTCGATGAGGTCGAGCAGGGCGCAGCGGGCCAGCTCGATGTAGCGAAAGTAGTGGCCGTGCCAGGCGACCGCCATCATGTCCACGTCGTGGAATGGGATGGTCACTTCGATCTCCGTGCTGATCTGCCAGGGTTCTTGCTGCATGGTTTTTCTCACAAGTCGTCTCCCCGCCAGCGCGACACAGCCACCCAGTCCACGTCGTGGAACGGGATGGTCACCTCGATCTCCGTGCTGATCTGCCAGGGTTCTTGCTGCATGGTTTTTCTCACAAGTCGTCTCCCCGCCAGCGCGACACAGCCACCCAGTCCACGTCGTGGAACGGGATGGTCACCTCGATCTCCGTGCTGATCTGCCAGGGTTCAGACGTAGTCTGGATACGGCTCATAGTGAAGAGTCCTGATAGAGGGGGTAGTGGCGCTGGCGAATGCGGGCTATCAGCGCCCTCAGCTCGGGCTCCAACGCCCTGTCTTCCAGCAGCGGGGCGAACTCGGCCCGCACCTGCACGACCATGTCGGCCAGCGCCGTGCCGAGCGGGCGGGTCAAGGGGGTGGGTCGGGCGAGGCGCAGCTCGACCCCCTGCACCGCCGCCAGCAGGCAGGCGGCCGCCACCTGTTCGGTCAGGGTCAGCACCCGCAGCGCATCGCGCGCCGCTATGGTGCCCATGCTCACCTTGTCCTGGTTGTGGCACTCGGTGGAGCGGGAGAAGACGCTGGCGGGCATGGTCTGCTTGAGCGCCTCCGCGGTCCAGGCCGAAACGCCGATCTGTACCGCCTTGAAGCCGTGATTGATCATCTGCCGCTCATCCGGCGCGCCGGAGAGGTTGCTCGGCAGGCCGCCGTTGAACTTGCTGTCCACCAGCTGGGCCAGCTGGCGATCCAGCAGGTCGGCCAGGTTGGCGACGGCCGTCTTCATGCTGTCCATGGCCATGGCGATGTGACCGCCGTAGAAGTGGCCGCCGTGCATCACATGCTCCCCCTCCCCGTCGATCAGCGGGTTGTCGTTGGCGCTGTTGAGCTCGTTCTCGATGAGCTGACGCCACCAGGGCAGGCTGTCGGCCACCACCCCGATGACGTGGGGGGCGCAGCGCAATGAGTATCTGTCCTGTAGCCGGTCGCTGTGGCGCGGCAGCTCGCCGGCTACCAGGTCTTCCCTCAACCAGGCCGCGATCCCCTGCATGCCGGGGTGCGGCTTGGCGGCAAACAGCCGCTCGTCGAAGTGGAAGGCGTTGCCCCCCATGGCGACGCTCACCAGCGCGGTAATCCGGGTCGCCAGCCGCATCAGGTAGTCGGTGCGGGCATAGGCGAGGCAGGCCAGCGCCGTCATCACCGAGGTGCCGTTCATCAGTGCCAGCCCCTCTTTCGGTCGCAGGCGCAGGGGGGTGACCCCCAGCTCCAGATAGACCTCGGCGGCGGGGCGCAGCACACCATCGTGATGGAGCTCACGCTCCCCCACCAGCACGGCGGCGACGTAGGAGAGCGGGGTAAGATCGCCGCTGGCGCCCACCGACCCCTCTTCGGGAATGCGCGGCACCAGATCCTGCTCCAGCAGCCAGCAGAGCCGCTCGAGCAAGGCCGGGCTGACCCCGGAGACTCCTTGCGCCAGGGAGCAGAGCCGGGTCGCCAGCACGGCGCGGGCGGCATCGAGCTCGAGATCCGCCCCCAGCCCGCAGCCGTGAAAACGGGTCAGGTGCAGCGGCAGCTCAGGCACCAGCTCGGTCGGCACCGGCCGGGTCACCGAGTCGCCGTAGCCGGTAGTCACCCCGTAGATGACCCCCTCTTCGGCCAGCAGCCGGTCGAGAAAGTCGGCGCCCCGCTGGATGCGGGCCATGAAGGCGGGATCCGGATTCAGTGCGGGGGTGGCGCGCCCTTCGGCCAGCGCCACCACGTCCTCTATGGTCAGCGGCTCGGCGCCGAAGGTGACCCGTCTCATCTCACTCTTGTTCATCGGTCAGCTGCCAGAAATCAAAAAAGTTGAACCAGTCCAGCGGGGCCTGCAGGCAGTGATGCTGCAGGCGATCGGCATAGGCTTGCACCCGGGACGCAAGAATCTGTTGGCGCCCCTGCCGTGGCAGGGGTTGGCCGTCGGCAAAGGGCTCGAAATGCACCCGAAAGCGGCCCTGCTCCTTGAGGCCGAACATCAGGTAGACAGGGCAGCCCAGCACGCTGCTGAGCACAAAGGGCCCGAGCGGAAAGGGCGCTGGTGCGCCGAGGAAATCGGCCCAGATCACCCGCTTCTCCCGGGTCACCGAGGTGCGATCGCCGACGATCACCACCCACTCTCCCCGCTCCAGCTTCTCCTTGAGCAGGATGGCGGTATCGGCCCCCAGCTCCTGCACCTGGATGAGATTAAGGTGCGAATCCGGGTTGATCTGTTTGAGCAGGGCGTTGAAGCGGGCCGCATGGCGGGTGAACACCAGCGCATTGATGCGCAGCCCCTGCTTGCGGCTGCCCAGGGCGCGGCACAGCTCCAGATCGCCCAGGTGGGAGCCCAGCAGCAGAACGCCCTGACCGCTGTTGATGGCGGCCTGGTAGTGCTCCGCCCCCACCAGTTCCACCTCTTGCTCGGTGATGTCGCCGCGCCAGCCGGCCAGCTTGTCGAGCGCCGCCTCGCCAAAGCGCAGGAAGTGGCGAAAGCTCGATCGCGGCTCGGTGGGCAGCGCCACCCCCTGCGCGCTGGCGAAGCGCTCGAGGCGGGCCAGATAGGCTTGGGATGCCTGGCGCTGGGCACGGCCGGTCAGCCAGAAGTAGCCGATGACCGGATAGAGCAGCAGGGAAAACCCTCGCCGCCCCAGCAGGCGATAGCTGGTCAGCATGATCTGCATGCCGAGCAGGGATCCCCGCTCCGGGGTGCGTGACCAGTGAGTGCGCCGCTCGCGCCACAGCTGCGCCGCCCGGACGCCAAGGCGGCGGGGCCAGCGGCCGATGCGCAGCAGCTGATCCCACAGCAGGCGGCACACCAGTCGGGTGTGCATCCAGGAGATGTCGCGGTTGTCACGCCAGAGCTGGAAGTGGGAGCTGCCATCGGCGGGATAGATGACCCGGGTCGGCACGAAGCGCACCGCCACCCCGGCCCAATGGAGGCGCACCATCACCTCGGTATCGAAATCCATCCGCCGGCCGAGCGCCACCCGTTCGAGCAGCGCGCAGGTGGCCGCCAGCGGATAGACCCGAAAACCGCACATGCTGTCCTTGATGGCGAACGACAACGTCTCGATCCAGACCCAGACATGGGTGATGTAGCGGCCGTAGAGGCGCCCCTTGGGCACGGAATCATCGTAGAGCGGGCGGCCGGAGATGAGCGCCGCCGGGTGTTTGTCCGCCTCGGCCAGCAGGGCCGGCAGGTCCGCCAGATCGTGCTGGCCGTCGGCATCCACCTGCAGGGCGTGGCTGAAGCCGAGTGCATGGGCGCGGCGCAACCCCGTCATCACGGCGCCGCCCTTGCCCTGGTTGTGAGGGTGACGCAGCAGGGTGACCCAGGGGTAACGCGCAGCCAGCGCATCCAGCTCGGCGGCGGCAACCGGCTCGCTGCCATCGTCGATCAGCAGGCAGGGCAGCCCGTATTCGGCCAGCCGCGCCAGCACGGCGGCCAGCGGGCCAGCATGGTTGTAACAGGGGATGAGAATGCAGGGCGTCATGGGATCAGCCGCACCCGTCCGCTGCTCGCTGGCTCATCGCCGAGCAGATACTGAAAGAGGAGCTGGTCCTTGTCTGCCTGCCACTGCAGGCGCAGGCTGCACTCGGCTCCGGGGCGCAGGGGGCGCTGGAACTTGAGCTGATCCACCCCGTGAAACGGCTGCGCCAGCTTGAGCAGGCTGGCGGCATAGTGCATCACCCAGTGGATCTGGGTCACCCCGGGCAGCAGGGGCGCACCGGGAAAATGGCCTGTAAACCAGGGCAAATCGGGATCGAGCCGCAGTCGCAGGCGCACCTCGTCGGCCAGCGTCTCGCAGGCAAGCACGGTGGGCAAGGTGTTCGGTGGCAGAGAGTCAACCGAGAGGCTCATCGAACAGCTCCTTGAGTTGTGGCCAGGGGCGCTTGCCCTGGGCATTGACGGGCATCTGTTCGACCCGGCGCACGCTGCGCGGCAGGGCGACCGGCTCGAGCCAGGGACGCAGCTGCTGGCGCAGGGCCAGCAGGAAGCGGCCCTGACCCAGTTCGGCCCAGCGGGCGGTGCCCGCCTCGCTCAACACCAGCACGGCGCCGAGGATCTGGCGCTGGCCCTGCAGCAGCGGCAGCACGGCGGCCGATTCCACCTCCGCCAGCCCCTGCAGGCGCGCCTCCACCTCGTCGAGGGAGATGCGCTTCTCCTCCAGCTTGACCACCCGATCCTGGCGACCCAGCAGCTCGAACCCGGCCCCCGTCATCAGGATACGATCGGCGCAGGCCAGCCAGTCGTCCTCTGCCAGGAAGGGGGAGCGCAGCAGCAGGCCCTGATCCGGACCGACCCGCACCTCGACGCCGGGCAGCGCCGTCCAGGGGGTCTGCCCCTGGTGGCGCTGGCGCCAGCCGATGCCGCCGGTCTCGCTGCTGCCAAAGATCTCCACCGGCAGCTGACCGAGCAGCAGTTTGGCCTGCTGGGCATCCCCCGGTTGCAGGGGACCGCCGGAGGAGACGATCAGCCGGCAGCCGGCGGCGGGAATGGCCGGGTCAAGCCGGCTCAGAAACGCTGGGGAGGCGATCAGGCACCAGGGGGCCGTTTGCAGCGCCAGCTGCTCCGGGTAGTCGATGCTGCGACGATCAAAGGGGAGACCGAGAGCAAGCGGCAACAAAATGCGAAACAGCAGGCCGTAGATGTGCTGGTGACTGACGCTGGCCAGCACCCGGGTGTCGGCCAGCCGCTCGCCCCACAGCGCCATCTGCACCCGCAACTCCGCCTCCAGCTGGGGCCAGGCCTTGGGGATCGCCTTGGGCTCACCGGTGGAACCGGAGCTGAACAGGGTGAGATCGAGGCGTTCGGGAACCTGGCTGGCGTGATCTTCATCCAGCTCGCCATGGGCGTCGGCCAGTGGCAATTGCAGTTGGGGCACACCGAGCCCCTCGCCTGGCAGCTCGCCGTCTGTGAGCAGGCCATCGAACTGCGCCTGCAGCGCCTGCAGACCAGCCAGCCGCTGATGGCCCGGCAGGATTGCCTGATAGCCACCGAGGGCGCAGGCGAGTAGTGCTTGCGTGAACAGCAGGCTGTCATCGAAGCAGAGGGCCCAGCGCGCACCTGGCTGGCCGGCGCCGGCGTGGCGGGCCATGGCCCGGGCCAGTTGCAGGCTGCTGCGGCGCAGCTCGGCCAGGGTCACCTCGCCGCCTTGGCCGAACGCCACCACGCACTCGCCGTCCCGCTGCCAGATAGTTTTCAGCAGGGTCATGGGGCCAGCCTCTTGAGCAGGCGGCGGCGCACCAGATACTCAGCCCCCATCAGGCCGCCCATCAGGGCGTAGCTGATGAGACCGTTGTAGAGGCTCCAGAGCGCCAGATCCCCGTGCCAGATGGTGAAGGCCGCCAGCGCGCCGTTGATGACGAAGAAGCCGCACCAGACCTGGGTCACCCGCCGGGTGTAGCCGATGGCTGCCGGCGGCAAAACGGGATCCTGCAGGCGGGCCAGCCGCTCCACCAGGCTCATGGGGCGGGTCAGGCTCCAGCCGAACAGGCAGAGCAGCGCCAGGCTCACCGCCAGCGGGTAGTAGAGCAGCCAGTGCCGGGCGCTGAACAGGGCAGACAGCAGGGTCAGCCCCAAGCCGATGCAGGCCAGCAGGCGGCCCAGCCAGAGCCACTCCGGCAAGGGGCCGAGCCGGACCCGCCCCTTGAGCAGGCCAGGCAAGAGTCGCAGCGAAAAGATGAGCAGCAGACCGAGCAGCAGCGGGGTCTGACCGGCGTGGGTCAGCCCCCAGTAAACCGCCAGCGGGTAGAGCAACAGGGCACCACCGGCCAGCCAGGAGAGCCAGCGCATCATGGCAGGGCGTGCACCGGCATCAGGCGTCGGCCAGCAGACGCTCGACCGCATCCACCACATCGTTGACGCTGCGCACCGACTTGAACTCTTCCGGCTTGATCTTCTTGCCGGTCAGCTTCTGCAGGTGCACCACCAGATCGATGGCGTCTATGCTGTCGAGCTCGAGATCCTGATAGAGGCGGGCCTCTGGGGTGATAGCCTCTTCGTCGACCTCGAACAGCTCGACGAGGGCGGCCTTGATCTGGGCAAAGATGTCGTCACGGGTCATGGCTCAGGCCTCCCCTTTCGACTGGGCCTGCACCAGGGCGACCAGCGCCGCGACAGAGGCGAAATGACGACGGGTGTTTTCATCCTCGGCGGAGAGCACGATGCCGTAGCGGCCCTTGATGGCAAGGCCCAGCTCCAGCGCATCGATGGAGTCCAGCCCCAGGCCGTCACCGAACAGCGGCGCCTGACTGTCGATGTCGTCAGGGGTGAGCCCCTCGTAACTGTTCACCCAGATGGCATTGACAGGAAAAAGTGAGACGATCATCCCTTGATCCACTGTTGCCCCTTGCCTG
>NZ_JAPCIX010000023.1:0-49284 GCF_027707605.1 Aeromonas sp. QDB31
GCCGAACTCAGAAGTGAAACGCGGTAGCGCCGATGGTAGTGTGGCATTCGCCATGCGAGAGTAGGACACTGCCAGGCTTCAATTAAGCAACTACAGCGATGTGGTTGGTCGCGATACAACGTCAGGTTGTATTGGACAGAAGATTTAGATAGCGCACACAGTGCGGTCTTTACCGGTTAGTGTGCTGATATGGCTCAGTTGGTAGAGCGCATCCTTGGTAAGGATGAGGTCCCCAGTTCGACTCTGGGTATCAGCACCATGAAAGCAAAAGCCTCCCTGAAAAGGGAGGCTTTTTTGCTTCTGTCAGTTTCTTCATTTCTTATGATATTACTTGTCCCATGCTCCCTATGCTTGCAATCAGCGTTTTTTAAGCTGATGTTACTCGCTTGACTGCTATTGATATTTTTATCCAAATATTTGGCCGTGCTTGATTGACGTAAAACGTTTTACCTGTAAAATCCGGCGCGTTTTGCCTATTACGTGGAGAGAGAGCATGACGCAGGATAATGAATACTGTTTGGGGGCGGTTCCCGCCAAAGGGCGCAAAGGTGTGCTGTCGCTGATGTTGGTGATGCTAGGCTTGACGTTCTTCTCTGCCAGCATGTGGACTGGCGGGGCGCTGGGTACCGGGCTGGCGTTCGATGACTTCATCAAGGCGGTACTGATCGGCAACTTGTTGCTGGGGATCTATACCGCCTGTCTCGGTTATATCGGTGCTTCAACCGGTCTCTCTACCCACCTGCTGGCCCGTTACTCCTTTGGGGTGAAAGGTTCCTGGCTACCTTCTTTACTCCTGGGCGGCACTCAGGTCGGCTGGTTCGGTGTTGGCGTGGCGATGTTTGCGCTGCCGGTGCAGAAGGCGACCGGGATCGATGTGAACTGGCTGATCGCCATTTCGGGCATTCTGATGACGGTGACCGTCTACTTCGGTATTTCTGCCCTGATGGTACTGAGCTTTGTCGCCGTACCAGCCATTGCACTGCTTGGTGGCTACTCGGTCTGGCTGGCGGTGACCTCGACCGGTGGCATGGCGGCGTTGCAGCAAGTGCAACCAAGCAATCCCATCGAGTTCTCCACGGCGCTGACCATGGTGGTCGGTTCCTTTATCAGTGCAGGAACCTTGACCGCCGACTTTGTTCGATTTGGTCGTAAACCCTGGGGCGCCGTCATGATTACCATGGTGGCGTTTTTTTTGGGCAACACTCTGATGTTCGTCTTCGGTGCGGCTGGTGCGGCGGTGACCGGGCAGGCTGATATATCGGAAGTGATGCTGATGCAAGGGCTGCTGATCCCCGCCATTCTGGTGCTGGGTCTCAATATCTGGACCACCAACGACAACGCCCTCTACGCCTCTGGCCTCGGTTTTGCCAACATTACCGGCCTCAAGAGCAAGCCACTCAGCGTGATCAACGGGTTGATTGGTACCGCATGTGCCCTCTGGCTCTACAACAATTTTGTCGGCTGGCTGGCCTTTTTGAGTACGGCAATCCCGCCGATCGGTGGCATTATCATCATGGATTTCCTGCTCAATCGTGAACGTTATCGCCAGTTTGCCGATCAACAGTTCGAGGCGGTACGTTGGCAGGCACTGGTCGCCACGGCAGTCGGGGTGGCTGTTGGTAAATGGCTGCCAGGCATAGTGCCACTCAACGCGGTATTGGGCGCCGCCTTCATCTATTTCATTCTGGTTCGCCTCACCCAGCGACCGGTTCTGGTACAGGAAGCTAGCAAATGCTGATTCAACATATTCGTTTTGCCGATCGGGAAGGGTTGTGGCAGATCCGCTGTCAGGATGGGGTCATCACCGCCATCGAACCCCATGACGAACATGCTGTCGCCGGTCGGGTGCTGGACGGGGAGGGGGGATTGGCCATCGCGCCCTTTATCGAGCCCCATATTCACCTCGATACCACCCAGACGGCGGGCGAGCCGAGCTGGAACCTCTCCGGTACTCTGTTCGAGGGGATCGAGCGCTGGGCCGAGCGCAAGGCGCTGCTGACCCACGAAGATGTAAAGCGGCGCGCCATCCAGACGCTGAAATGGCAGATCGCCAACGGCATCCAGTTCGTCCGCACCCACGTCGATGTCTCCGACCCCAATCTGGTGGCCCTGAAAGCCATGTTGGAGGTGAAGGAGGAGATGAAGGCGTGGGTCGAACTGCAGATCGTCGCCTTCCCGCAGGAGGGGATCCTCTCCTATCCCAATGGCAAGGCCTTGCTGGAAGAGGCACTCAGGTTGGGAGCAGACGTGATCGGCGCGATCCCCCATTTCGAGTTTACTCGGGAGTATGGGATAGAAAGTCTGCATTACGTCTTCGATCTTGCCGAGAAGTATCAGGTTCTGGTCGATGTGCACTGCGACGAGATCGATGACGAGCAGTCTCGCTTCATCGAGACGCTGGCGACCCTGGCTTACGAGCGCGGTATCGGTCATAGAGTCACCGCCAGCCACACCACCGCCATGCACTCCTACAACGGAGCCTATGCCTCTCGCCTGTTCCGCCTGCTCAAGATGGCGGACATCAACTTCGTGGCCAATCCGCTGGTGAACATTCACCTGCAGGGGCGCTTCGATACCTATCCCAAGCGCCGCGGCATTACCCGGGTGAAGGAGATGCTGGAGGCGAACATCAACGTCTGTTTCGGCCACGACGATGTGTTCGATCCTTGGTATCCCATGGGCACGGCCAACATGTTGCAGGTGCTGCACATGGGACTCCATGTCTGCCAGATCATGGGTTATGAGCAGATCAATGACGGCTTGAAGCTCATCAGCAGCCACAGTGCGCGCACCCTGAACGTGCAGGATCGCTATGGCATCGAGGTGGGCAAACCGGCCAACCTGCTGATCCTGCCCGCCGACAACGGCTTCGATGCGGTGCGTCGTCAGGTGCCGGTGCGCTATTCGATCCGTCATGGCAAGGTGATCGCCCAGACCCGACCGGCCCAGACCGAAATCATGCTGGGTCAACCCGAGACGATCGATTTTCGTCGCTGAGTTTTCAATCAGGGAGTGTGGCGATTAGTTCCGCCTCTGGGCACAAGGGCTGCCATTGCGCATAATGGCGGCCTTATCCTGAGGGAGTGACTCCATGCAAACCTGGTTATTTGTTGCTGCCGGCGGAGCCATCGGCGCCTGCCTTCGTTTTGGTATCGCCGAGTTGATGGCACTGCTGCTGGGACGCCACTTTCCTTACGGGACTCTGGTGGTCAACGTGGTAGGGTCTTTCATCATGGGCATTGCTTTTGCGCTCATCAGTCAGGGCCACGTGGTGGAACACCCCATGAAACCACTGCTGATGGTGGGTATCCTCGGTGCCCTGACCACATTTTCTTCTTTTGCCCTCGATACCGTGGTGCTGGCTCAACACGGAGCCTATCTGAAGGCACTGCTCAATATCGGTCTCAATCTGTTCCTCTGTCTGGCCATGGTGATGCTGGGGATGCAGTTGGTTGCCAGCCGGGTTTAAGGTGTCCGCGGGTCACCGGCTCTGGTAAACTGGCGGCCATTCTTTGCTCTATGGGTGTTTTAGGGATGTCGGAACAGACTAATACTACGCATTTTGGCTATAAAACCGTGGCGGCGACCGAGAAGGAAACTCTGGTGGCTGGCGTCTTCCATTCGGTGGCGGCCAAGTATGATCTGATGAACGATCTGATGTCATTCGGCATTCACCGCCTGTGGAAGCGCTTCACCATCGACTGCTCCGGTGTGCGCAAGGGTCAGAAGGTGCTGGATCTGGCCGGTGGCACCGGCGACCTGACCGCCAAGTTTTCCCGCATCGTCGGCGAGTCCGGTCAGGTGGTGCTGGCGGACATCAACGACTCCATGCTCAAGGTGGGCCGCGACAAACTGCGCAACCTGGGGGTGGCGAACAACGTCTCCTACGTGCAGGCCAATGCCGAGGCACTGCCCTTCCCGGACAATCACTTCGACGTCATCACCATAGGGTTCGGCCTGCGCAACGTGACTGACAAGGACAAGGCGCTGGCCTCCATGTTCCGGGTGCTCAAGCCGGGTGGTCGCCTGCTGGTGCTGGAGTTCTCCAAGCCTTCGACCGAAGTGATCGCCAAGCTCTACGATCTCTACTCCTTCAAACTGCTGCCGAAAATGGGCGAAATCGTCGCGAACGACGGAGAAAGCTACAAGTACCTGGCGGAATCCATTCGCATGCATCCGGATCAGCAGACCCTGGCGGGCATGATGGAGCAGGTCGGCTTCGAGCAGGTGGAGTTCTACAACCTGACTCAGGGCGTGGTCGCCCTGCACCGTGGTTACAAGTTTTAAGGTCACCTATGCCGATGGATGCCATGGTCACCGCGGTGATCGAAACCAGCCTCAACCAGTTGCTGAGCCTCGACAAGCAGAGCCCGGCGCGGCTGCGCAAGCTCGTGGGCAAGGTGCTCAAGCTGGAACTGCGTGAACTCAAGCCGCTCTGGTTTGTCTTCTCCGAACGTCGACTGGACGTGCTGGCCCGCTATGAGGGGGAACCCGACGCCGTGCTGAGCCTCTCGCTGACGGCGATCGGCCTGCTGAAAGACCCTTCCGCCCTGACCCGCTATATCCGCGAGGAGAAGCTGGACTTGAGCGGCGACCCCCAACTGGTGCAAGCCTTCAGCGCCCTGCTGGGGGAGCTGGACATCGACTGGGAAGAGGAGCTGTCGCGCTATACTGGCGACGTGCTGGCTCATACCCTGTGTGGCGGCGCCCGGCAGGCCCGTCGCGTGATAGGCCGCGAGCTGTGCCGCTCCCAGCGTCAGCTGGCCGAATTCCTCACCGAGGAGGCCCGTCTCGCTCCCGGCCCGCTGGAAGTGGCCAGCTTCAACGATGACGTCGAGGTGCTGGCACAGCAGATGAAGGCGGTCGAGTTACGGCTGGCCCGCTTCGAACAGCAGGTGAGCTGATGACCCCGAAGGAGTTCAAGCGCCTCTATCGCATCGTCAGCATCCTGTTGGAGCAGGGCATCGACGAGCTGGTTCCCGCCCGCTATCAACCCTGGCCAGGACGCCTGGTGCGCCGCAGCCTGTTCTGGCTCAAGAACAAGCAACCTGAGCTGTGCCGGGGCGCCCGCATTCGCCTCGCCTTCGAGGCCCTGGGCCCCATCTTCATCAAGTTCGGCCAGATGCTGTCGACCCGCCGGGATCTGCTGCCGCCGGACATCGCCGAGGAGCTGGCCCTGCTGCAGGACAGGGTGCCCCCCTTCTGCGGACAGGAGGCCAGACGCCAGATCGAGGCGAGCCTGGGCTGCTCCATCGAAACCCTGTTTGACGACTTCGACGAGACGCCGCTGGCGTCTGCTTCCATTGCCCAGGTGCATACCGCCCGCCTGAAGGAGAATGGCCGGGAGATCGTGATCAAGGTGATCCGTCCCGACATCGAGCCCATCATCGAGGCCGACCTGCGCCTGATGCAGGCGCTGGCCCGTCTGGTGGCCCGTTTCGTGCCCCAGAGCGCACGGCTGCGCCCCGTCGAGGTGGTGGAGGAGTACCGCAAGACCATACTCGACGAGCTGAACCTGATGCGCGAAGCCGCCAACGCCATCCAGCTGAGGCGCAACTTCACCGGTTCGGAGGCACTCTATGTGCCCGAGGTGTACACGGATCACTGCCGCGAGCAGGTGCTGGTGATGGAGCGAATCTACGGCATTCCGGTCTCCGACATCGCTGCGCTGGAGGCCAACGGCACCAACATGAAGCTGCTGGCTGAGCGCGGGGTGGAGGTGTTTTTCACCCAGGTGTTCCGTGACAGCTTCTTCCATGCGGACATGCACCCCGGCAACATCTTCGTCTCCTATGAGCACCCGGAGAATCCACTCTGGATTGGCATCGACTGCGGCATCGTCGGCACCCTGAACCGGGAAGACAAGCGCTACCTGGCGGAGAACTTCCTCGCCTTCTTCAACCGTGACTATCAACGGGTGGCGCAGTTGCACGTGGAGTCCGGCTGGGTACCGCCCGACACCAAGGTGGACGAGTTCGAGTTCGCCATCCGCACCGTGCTGGAACCCATCTTCGAGAAGCCGCTCTCCGAAATTTCATTCGGTCACGTGTTGCTCAACCTGTTCAACACCGCCCGTCGCTTCAACATGCAGGTACAGCCCCAGCTGGTGTTGCTGCAGAAGACCTTGCTCTATGTAGAGGGGCTGGGGCGTCAGCTCTATCCCCAGCTAGACCTGTGGCAGACCGCCAAGCCCTACCTGGAAAGCTGGATGCACCAGCAGGTGGGCCCCAAGGCGGTGCTCAATGCGATCAGGGAGAAGGCCCCCTTCTGGGCGGAGAAGCTGCCGGAGCTGCCTGAGCTGGTCTACGAGACCCTGCGCCAGGCGCGGCATCAGCAGCACCACTTCGAGCAGATGTTCGCCGATTTTCGCCTGCACAGCCGCCGTCAGGGGCAGGCCCGCTACCTCTTAGGGGTGGGAGCCAGCCTACTGTTGGTGGGTGTATTCTTGCTGACCCAGAAACAACATATTGAGTGGGGACAAATCAGTCTCGCCGGCGCTGGGTTATGCTGGCTGCTGGGCTGGTTGAAGACCCGCATTCATTAATTAAACTGCGCCATCAGGCGCCTATCCTGGAGAGAAAGTCATGGGTGGTATCAGTATTTGGCAATTGTTGATCATCGCAGTCATTGTCGTGCTGCTGTTCGGTACCAAGAAGCTGCGCGGTATCGGTGGCGATCTGGGGGCGGCGGTGAAGGGGTTCAAGAAGGCGTTGTCCGATGATCCGGCCGATGCCAAGCCTGAGCAGAAGGATGCGGAGTTTCCGGCCAAGCAGCTGAACGAGACGGCCAGCAGTGCCGAGACCGCTAAGCAGAAAGACAAAGATCAGGCCTAAGCCATGTTCGACATCGGTTTTTGGGAACTGGTCGTCATCGGTGTCGTCGCACTGGTGGTGCTGGGGCCAGAGCGGTTGCCGGTCGCCATCCGTACCGCCAGCCACTGGATCAGGCTGATCCGCAGTACCGCCAACTCGGTCAAGACAGAGCTGGAGCAGGAGCTCAAGTTGCAAGAGCTGCACAATGATCTGAAGAAGGCCGAGCAGTTGCAGATGAACAACCTGAGTCCAGAGCTGCAGGAGTCCATCGAGCAGTTGAAGGCGGCGGCTCAGTCGGTGAACCGTCCTTATCAGCCACAGCAGGAAGCGCAGAACGAGATCCGCCCGCCACGCCCCGAGCCGGTCGCCCAGGCTGAACCCGTCGCCCCGGTGGCGCCTGCGGTGCAGCTGACCGCGGTGCCGCCGGTCAACAGCCAGCGCGAGAGCGAGCCAGTCAGCGAGTCGGCTGGCAAAGGGGAGGTGAAGCCATGAGTCAGGCCGAGCAACCCCTGATCAGTCATCTGATCGAGTTGAGAACCAGGCTGATGCGAGCCCTGGTGGCTATCCTGCTGGCGTTCGTCGCGCTCATCTATTTCTCCAACGACATCTACGATTTCGTGGCCCAGCCGCTGCTCAGCCAGTTGCCTGAAGGGACCAGCATGATAGCGACGGATGTGGCGACCCCCTTCATCACGCCCATCAAGCTGACCCTGGTGGTCTCCTTCTTCCTGGCCATCCCCTATCTGCTCTATCAGGCCTGGGCCTTCATCGCCCCTGGCCTGTACCAGCACGAACGACGCCTCGTCATGCCGCTGGTGGCTTCCAGTGCCGTGCTCTTCTATGCAGGCATGGCGTTCGCCTATTACGTGGTGTTCCCCCTGGTGTTCGGCTTCTTCACCAGCACGGCCCCCGCCGGGGTGACGGTGGCGACCGACATTGCCAGCTATCTGGACTTTGTGCTGACCCTGTTCTTCGCGTTCGGGGTGGCGTTCGAGATACCTGTGGCCACCATACTGCTGTGCTGGACCGGGGTCACCACCCCCAAGAGCCTGAAGGAGAAGCGCCCCTACGTCATCGTCGGGGTGTTCGTGGTCGGCATGCTGCTGACCCCGCCCGATGTCTTCTCCCAGACCCTGCTCGCGATCCCCATGTGGGCCCTGTGGGAGATAGGTCTGTTCTTCGCCCGCTTCTATGTGAAGAAAGAGGACGAGGAGGAGCAGGAACAACCGGAAGAGGGGAGCTGAGGCTCCCTTCCTCTTTTCATGCATCCGTTCGAGGCGTATGGTAAGGCCCCATTGAGTAGATGGTTTTCAAATACCTGATATGTCTTCCTTTTATTCGGACCCGCTAACCTCATGATCGACATCGGTGTAAACCTGACCAGCAGCCAGTTTGCAGGCGAACAGGCCGACCTGGTGGCCCGCGCCCGCGCCGCCGGGGTGGAGGCGCTGATCCTGACCGGCACCGATCTGGCCGGCAGCCGTGAGAGCGCGGAGCAGGCCGCCGAATGGCCCGGTTACTGTTTCTCCACCGCCGGGGTTCATCCTCACGATGCCAAGAGCGTGGATGAACAGACCCTGCCCGCCTTGCGCGCGCTGGCGGCGCTGCCGCAGGTGGTGGCCATCGGTGAGTGCGGTCTCGACTACAACCGCGACTTCTCCCCCCGTCCGGTGCAGGATGCGGTATTCGACGCCCAGCTGGCGCTGGCGGCCGAGCTCGGGATGCCGGTGTTTCTCCACTGCCGTGATGCCCATGCCCGTTTCATCGAGATCCTCCGTCCCTGGTTGCCCAGGCTGTCGGGAGCTGTGCTGCACTGCTTCACTGGGTCGGATGAGGAGCTGGACGAGTGTCTGGCGCTGGGACTGCATATAGGGGTGACCGGCTGGCTGTGCGACGAGCGCCGCGGCCAGTTGCTGCGCGAGCAGGTGGCGCGCATTCCCGCCGGTCGGCTGATGATCGAGACCGATGCTCCCTATCTGGTGCCACGGGATCTGAAACCCAGACCGAAACGCAACGAACCCGCTTTTTTGCCGCACATCGCCCAGGTGGTGGCGGCCTGCCGTGGTGAAGCGCCCGAGGCCTTGCTGGCCCATACCCGGGCCACCTCCGCCGCATTTTTCCAACTTCCTCTTTTGGAGTGATTCATGGCCATAACTCTTCCGGGCGCCTTTCCGGGTCGCCGCCTGCGCCGGGTGCGCAAACATGATTTCAGCCGTCGTCTGGTGCGCGAGAACCAGCTGACCGTCAACGATCTCATCTATCCGGTGTTCGTGCTGGAGGGGGAGGGTCAGCGTGAGGCCGTCGCTTCCATGCCGGGGGTGGACAGGCTATCCATCGATCTGCTGCTGGTGGAAGCCGAAGAGCTGGTGGCCCTTGGCGTTCCCGCCATCGCCTTGTTCCCGGTGACGCCGTTGGAGCAGAAGAGTCTGCTGGCGGAAGAGGCCTACAACCCGGACGGGCTGGCCCAGCGGGCCACCCGAGCCCTCAAGGCCCGCTTCCCGGAGCTGGGTGTCATCACCGACGTGGCGCTGGATCCCTTCACCACCCACGGTCAGGACGGCATCATCGATGACGAAGGCTATGTGCAGAACGACATCACCACCGAGATCCTGGTAAAGCAGGCGCTCTCCCACGCCGCCGCCGGGGCCGACATAGTGGCGCCGTCCGACATGATGGATGGCCGCATCGGGGCGATCCGTGCCGCACTGGAAGAGAACGGCTTCGTCAACGTCCAGATCATGGCCTACTCCGCCAAGTACGCCTCCAGCTACTACGGCCCGTTCCGCGATGCGGTAGGCTCCGCCGCCAATCTCGGCAAGAGCAACAAGGCGACCTACCAGATGGATCCGGCCAACGGCAACGAGGCGTTGCACGAGGTGGCGCTGGACATCGCCGAAGGGGCCGACAGCGTCATGGTCAAGCCGGGCATGCCCTACCTGGACGTGATCCGTCAGGTGAAGGATCAGTTCGGGGTACCGACCTTCGCCTACCAGGTGAGCGGCGAGTACGCCATGCACATGGCGGCGATCCAGAATGGCTGGCTGAAGGAGCGGGAGTGCGTGCTGGAGTCCCTGCTCTGCTTCAAGCGGGCCGGTGCCGACGGCATCCTCACCTACTTCGCCAAGCGGGTTGCCCAGTGGTTGAAAGAGGACGCCCAACGCTGAGGCGGGTAGCGTCCATGCCCACACAATGCCGGCCAAAGTGCCGGCATTGTCGTCTCCGGACGCCGAATTGCTGCATTAATGAGCAGGTTTTTGCGAAATGTGGGCAGCTAGCCCGGCTCTCGGCGGCAAAGGCTTGATAAATGGGGTTTCTGCCTACATCTTAGATGGTCCAAGCAGGCTTCTGGACGGCAGGGGCTGCAGAGCATTTAGAGGTACCGCAGATGACTAACCCTTTGCTGACAATGGACTCGCTGCCCCCTTTCAGCCAGATCCAGCCCGATCAGGTGCAAGCTGCCGTGACGCAGGCCATCGCCGATTGCAAACAGAAGATTGAGGATGTGCTGACTCAGCGGGATCCCCACACCTGGGACAGCCTGATCGCCCCGCTGGAAGAGGTCAACGACCGGCTGTCTCGAGTCTGGTCGCCGGTCAGCCACCTCAACGCCGTGCTCAACAGCGAGGCGCTGCGCGCCGCCCATGACGCCTGCCTGCCGCTGCTGTCCGAATTCCAGACCTATGTCGGTCAGCATGAAGGCCTCTATCAGGCCTACCTGACGCTCTCCGAGAGCGACGATTTCCCCTTGTTGAGTGGTGCCCAGCGCAAGGAGATCCTGAATACCCTGCGCGACTTCCGCCTGTCCGGTATCGGTCTGCCCACCGAGGCGCAGCAGCGCTACGGCGAGATCCAGGCCCGCCTCTCCGAACTGGCCTCCCGCTTCAGCAACAATGTGCTGGACGCGACCCAGGGCTGGAGCAAGCTGGTGACCGACGGGGCCGAGCTGGCCGGTCTGCCGCAGAGTGCGCAGGCCGCCGCCCGCCAGCTGGCGGAGCAGAAGGGTCAGCAGGGCTGGCTGTTCACCCTGGATATTCCCTCCTACCTGCCGGTGATGATGTATGCCGACAACCGTGCATTGCGCGCCGAACTGTATGAGGCCTTCACTACCCGCGCCTCGGATCAGGGCCCCAATGCCGGCAAGTGGGACAACTCCGCCATCATGAGCGAGCTGCTCACCCTGCGTCGCGAGCTGGCCCAGCTGCTCGGCTTTGCCAACTACGCCGAGCTCTCCTTGGCCACCAAGATGGCGGACAAGCCCGAGCAGGTGGTGAACTTCCTCACCGATCTGGCGGCCAAGTCCCTGCCGCAGGGCAAGGCCGAGCTCGAAGAGATCCGCGCCTTCGCCGCCGAGCAACACGGTCAAAACGAGCTGGCGGCTTGGGATCTCGCTTACTACGCCGAGAAGCTCAAGCAGCACAAGTTCTCCATCTCCGACGAGCAACTGCGCCCCTACTTCCCCGCCAACAAGGTGGTGAAGGGGCTGTTCGAGGTGGTGAGACGGGTATTTGGCATCAAGGTGCGCGAGCGCCTCGGTATCGACACCTGGCACCCGGACGTGCGCTTCTACGACATCTTCGATGCCGAGGACGAGCTGCGCGGCAGCTTCTACCTCGACCTCTATGCCCGCGAACACAAGCAGGGCGGCGCCTGGATGGATGTCTGCCTCGGCCGTCGCTACCGTCAAGATGGCTCCCTGCAAAAGCCAGTGGCCTACCTGACCTGCAACTTCAACGGCCCGGTGGACGGCAAACCCGCCCTGTTCACCCACAACGAGGTGGTCACCCTGTTCCACGAGTTCGGCCACGGCATTCACCACATGCTGACCCGCATCGACGTGGCTGGTGTCGCCGGCATCAACGGCGTGGCCTGGGACGCAGTGGAACTGCCGAGCCAGTTCCTGGAGAACTGGTGCTGGGAGTCCGAGGCGCTGGCCTTCATCTCCGGCCATCACGAGACCGGCGAGCCGCTGCCTGCGGATCTGCTGGAGAAGATGCTGACTGCCCGCAACTTCCAGGCGGCGATGCAGATGCTGCGCCAGCTGGAGTTCGCCCTGTTCGACTTCCGCCTGCACCGGGAGTTTGACCCGGCCAATCCGGAGCAGATCCCGGCCTTGCTGAGCGAAGTGCGCAGCCAGGTGGCGGTGATGACGCCGCCGGCGTTCAACCGCTTCCAGCACAGCTTCTCCCACATCTTCGCCGGGGGTTATGCGGCGGGCTACTACAGCTACAAGTGGGCCGAGGTGCTCTCCGCAGATGCCTTCTCCCGCTTCGAGGAGGAGGGGATCTTCAATCCGGCCACCGGCCAATCCTTCCTGAAAAACATTCTCGAGAAGGGTGGCTCGAAAGAGCCGATGGAGCTGTTCCGTGCCTTCCGCGGTCGCGAGCCCAAGGTGGATGCCTTGCTGCGCCACAGCGGGATCGCCGCGTGAGGCGCCGTCTATGCTGCGGGCGAGAGCCCCAACTGGATGTTTTACCGTTCGATGGCGAGAGCTTCAAGCAGGTACACATTTGCGGCATAGTGGGATCGAAACGTGATTTTTGAGAGAAAAAGGGACCTTTTGGTCCCTTTTTTCAAGGCTTTTTAATATCTTGCGGAGTGCATGTTTGCACTGTCCCCGCCTCTTCAGTAGAGTCGGGTTCTACCTTCTTGGGAGAGAAAGAACCTTGCCATGAGGCGAGCACTCGAGTCTGTCTATCAAATCATCTCAAGCCTGTCTCATTCGAGTGGTCAGGGATATTTCGATACCTTTGTGAGTGAAATCGCCAACGCGGTCGGGGCTGACTTCGTCCTGATTTCAGGCAAGGATCAGGCCGGGCTCTTCTTTACCGTGCATGCCGCCTATCCCGCCTCCCTCGACATCAACTCCTACAGTTTCCCTCTCGCGGATACCCCGGGTGAGATCGTCATGCAACAGGGGGAAGCCTGGTTCAGCGATCGCACCCGAGAGCTGTTCCCCCATGCAGCCGTGCTGGAGCGCTGCCAGGTCAGGAGTTATGCCGGCGTTGCACTGAAGAGCGCCGAGGGCGAGACGCTGGGGTTGTGCAGCGTCATGTTCAAGCGGGCCACCCCCAGAATGGACAAGATCATGGGGTTGCTGCGCCTGTTGGCGCCGCTCGCCGGCCGTGAACTGGCCCTGATGTATCAGCAGCAGTTGCTGGCGCCGTCACCAGCTCAGCCGGAATATCCCCACTTCCTGGACACCATGATGTCCCATGCGCCGGTCGGCATCGGCAAACTCGACCTGAACGGCAGGATCCTCTGGGTCAATCCGGCCATCGAAAAGATGCTGGGTTACAGCCAGCAGGAGCTGCAGCAGCTCACTGTCGCCGAGCTCAACCACCCCGACGACTGGCTGACCAGCATCCCTCTCTACGATGGGCTCAAGCGGGGAGAGCGCCCCGCCTTTACCCAGGAGAAGCGCTACCTGCACCGGGATGGCTCCGTGCTGTGGGGCCGGGTGACGGTGACCCTGATCCGCAACGAGCAGATGCATCCCGACTACCTGATGGTGGTGCTGGAGAATATCGACCCCATCAAGCGCCATGCGGAACAGCTCAAGCTCTCCCACCGGGTCTATGACAACCTCTCCGAGGCGATCCTAGTGTGCGACGCCGACAGCCGCATCATCTCGGTGAATCCGGCGTTCGAGAAGATCACCGGCTACAGCGAGGAGGAGGCCTGCGGCCAGCGCCCCAGCATGCTCAAGTCCGGGCTGCACGATCAGACCTTCTACGCCGACATGTATCACGCCCTCGAGCGCGTAGGGATCTGGCGTGGTGAAGTGTGGAACAAGCGCAAGAACGGCAAACTCTATCCTCAGCAGCTGATGATCAGCGCCTTGCGCGAGGGGGGGCGGATCAGCCAGTACATCGCCATCTTCAGCGATCTCTCCCAGACCAAGCTGGCGGAGCAGAAGATCGCGGCCCAGGCGAACTACGACAACCTCACCGGATTGCCGAACCGCTGGTTGTTTGGTCGCTGCCTCACCCGCTTCTGCGAGCGGGGGGAGCGCTTCGCCCTGATGGTGCTGGATCTCAACAACTTCAAGGCGGTCAACAACAGCATGGATCACCATGTGGGCGACGCCCTGTTGCGCGAGGTGTCGGATCGGCTGGTGAGCCGGGTGCGCACCGAAGATCTGGTGGCCCGCATCGGCGGCGACGAGTTTGCCTTTCTGGTGCCAGGCATCGTCAACCGGCGCCAGGCCGAGGTGTTCGCCAAGCAGGTGATCGGCGGCTTTGCCCGGCCCTTCATGCTGGCGAACCAGCATCTCTATGTGACGGCGACCATGGGCATCACCCTCTGTCCCTATGACGGCGGTGATGGTGACGAGCTGCTGCGCAACGCCGAGCAGGCGCTGTTCGTTGCCAAGCGGCAGGGACGCTCCCTCGGTACCTACAGCGCCTCCATGCGCGAAGAGGTGAGCCAGCGCCACCAGATGCAGCAGGATCTGGCGGAGGCCATCAAGCTGGCGCAGCTGACCATGGCCTATCAGCCCATCTGGGACAATCGCAGTGGTCGGGTCGCCAAGCTGGAGGCCCTGGTGCGCTGGTATCACCCTCACTGGGGGCAGGTCTCACCGGCGGACTTCATTCCGCTGGCGGAGGAGGCGGGGCTCATCCAGGGATTGGGGGCGCTGGTGCTCTGGCAGTCGTGCCGGGATCTGGCCCGGCTGCAGAAGTCCGGCTTCCCTGATCTGCAGATGTCCATCAACCGCTCCACCCTGGAGTTCCAGACAATTGATCCCGAGGCGAACGAGTGGCTCAGGGTGATCCGTCACTTCGACCTGGACCCGGCGGACATCATCATAGAGATCACCGAGTCCCTGTTGATGGAGAGCAGCGATCAGCACAGGGTGCGGATCGATGCCCTGCGCGAGGCGGGCTGCAAGCTGGCAATCGACGACTTCGGCACCGGCTACTCGGCGCTCAACTACCTGCGCACCTTCCCGGTGGATCTGGTCAAGATCGATCGCTCCTTCGTGCGCCACATCCCCTTCAACGAGCAGGACAGGTTGCTGCTGGACGGCATCATCAACATAGTGCACAACCTCGGCATGCAGGTGGTGATCGAGGGGGTGGAGACCCGGGAGCAGCTCAACTTCCTGTGTCAGAAGGGCTGTGCCTTCACCCAGGGCTATCTGCTCAGCCGCCCGCTGCCCTATGACGATCTGGTGGAATACCTGACCCTCAACCGCCAGGGGATGAACCTGGCCAACCTGACCACGGTGAGCTGATCCCCTGCTTCTGCTATCATGCCCGCTTCCGTGCCGCCATGAGTCTTCGTTATGCCCCATATCCAGGTTTTCAGTGAAGTGCCCGCCCGCGATGGCGAGCTGGACGCCCTGCGACTGCGTCTGGCCGAGGTGGAGTTTCCCGCCCCTTTTGCGCTGGTGCTGACTGACGCGCGGCTGGAGCTGCGCAAGCTGGACGAACCCAAGCTTGGCGCCGTCTATGTGGACTTCGTGGAAGGGGCCGTGGCCCACAGGCGCAAGTTCGGTGGTGGCCGCGGCCAATCCATCGCCAAGGCGGTGGGGCTGAAATCCGGAGCCATGCCGACCGTGGTGGATGCCACCGCCGGGCTCGGCCGCGATGCTTTCGTGCTGGCCTCTCTCGGCTGCAAGGTGACCCTGATCGAGCGCAGCCCCGTGGTGGGGGCCCTGTTGCAGGACGGCCTGGCGCGGGCGGCGCAGGATCCCGAGATAGGCTCCTGGGTCAGCGAGCGCATGCATCTCCTGCAGGGGCCTGCGGTAGACAACCTGCTGGCGTTGCCCGAGCGGCCCGAGGTCATCTACCTGGACCCCATGTTCCCCCACAAGCAGAAGTCGGCGCTGGTGAAAAAGGAGATGCGGGTGTTCCAGTCCCTGGTGGGGCCGGATCTTGATGCGGATGCCCTGCTGCCGGCGGCACTGCAGATGGCGGACAAGCGGGTGGTGGTGAAGCGGCCGGACTACGCGGGCTGGCTCAACGAGCACAAACCCAGCATGGCCATCGAGACCAAGAGCAACCGCTTCGACGTCTATGTGATGGCGGCGCTGGCGGGTTAAGGCCAGCCGGGGTCGAGATACAAAAAAGGAGGGCCAACATCATGTTGGCCCTCCTTTTTACCTTGAGGTCAGCTGGTGGGGGCGAAGCGGATATGCCGCGCTTCCCCCTGTCAGACGAGATCCAGGGTCGCCAGATCGACGAGGCTGAAGCGCTCACCGCTCTCCAGCAGCAGATACTCGACGCCGTCACTGGCCTCTATGGTGCGAACCCTGTCATCCCACCTGCGACCGTCGCGGCTGGCGAGGGTCACCGGCAGTTGCCAGCGGGCGGCGATCTCGAGCCAGTCGTAGAGGTCACAGCTGATGGGTTGATAGTCAGCCATGATGCTTCTCGCTCCTGATCCCCTGGCCCGTTACTGGAAGTTGATGCTGGTGGTGGGAGCCACCACCGCCTGAGCCTTCAGCACCTGCTCCAGTTGCAGCGGGTCGCCGGCCAGTTCCGGATCATCCTCGTCGCCGTTGCAGACCAGCGTCATGTCGTAATTGCCGAGGTTCACGAAGCCCAGCTCGTAGCCGTAGCCACCACCAGCCAGGGGCAGTACGGGGGCGCTAGCATAGAAGCCGTTGTCGAGGTCGGCCATGTCGGGATAGGCATCATCCCCCACCGGCCGCAACTCGTCGTAGAAGTAGACGAAGGCCTTGTCGGTCAGCAGACCACCGCAGAGCCCCTCGGCCACAGTGCCACTGACGGTCGCTACCTCGGTATTGTTCACCAGACGCACGCCTCTGGGTTTGAGCTTGTAATACTCCTCATGGCCCGGCAATACCATGGAGTGACGCAGGTCGAACTCGGTGGTGAAGGCGCTGAGACCGTTGGCGGCAATGGTGAAGGCATCCAGCTTCAGTTCATTGCTGGGGACCTCCAGCGGCTTGATCACACCATCATCCTGCCTGACGTAGGAGTAGGGGGTGCCATCCAGAAACTGGTTGCCCGCATCCCGGCCATCCAGGACCCGCAGCCGCATCTGGCTGTATTCGCCGGGAACCACGCTCTGGCTGGCCAGCAGGGGGCGGCTGGCGGAGCCCGGGTATTTCAGCAGGTCGATGTAGGTAAACAACGGGTGTCCCGAGCTGTCGAGGGGGATGAGTTCCCCTGCCGGCGTGCAGCCATCGTCCTGGGCCGAGGTCAGGAAGCTGGCGGTGCTCCATGCCTGCTCTGTGCCTGAGACGGGATGGATGCTGATGTTGGAAACGGCGATGCAGACCTTGCTGACCGAATCCACCGGGGCGTCGGAGAAGGCCAGGGACATCTGGGCGTTCTGTGGGTTGTCGTTGCTGTCGCTGCCGCCACCACAGGCGGTCAGCAGGGCGGTCAGGCCGATCAGGGTCAAATGTTTCATGGTTTCCGTTCCTATGGGAGAGACAATCCAACTCTAGCCGAGCTGGCGATAGAGGCTAGATGGCTGGAGGGAACGGAGATCCGGGGTTTGGTTAAAAATTAAATAAAATCAAAGGAAAGGCCTTGAATGGTGCCGAACCTGGCTGCGAAAGAGATTGTCGGAACAGATGGGAAAAGGAGCAGAGTGGGCGCGTGGCGCCCAATCAGGCTTCCTGCACGCGGGTGGGCCAGCCCATCTTCTGCTGGCGTTCCATTTCGAGTCGCAGTTCGCTGGCGCGCAGGTAATGTTCGTCCATCCATCCCTTGGGCAGAGTCAGAGTCAGTGACTCCTCCTCGGCCTGCAGGGTGAAGCTGGGCACAGTGCCCTGGGTGCGGCGCATGCAGAGGATCAGCGCGATGCGCAGGATGCGGGCCAGCCGGATCGCCTGGCGACCGGTGACTGCGCCCTGTTTTTCCAGGGTATCCAGCTTGAAGTCGTCCCGCTGGTTGAACAGCAGGGCCGACAGCAGCTTCTTCTGCGCGGGGGTGAAGCCCGGCATGTCGATGTTGTCGATGATGTAGGCAGCGTGTTGCGGCGCCTTCTTGTACTCGATGCAGAGGCCGATCTCGTGCAGCAGAGCCGCATAACGCAGGATCGGGCGTCCGTAACGCTTGGAGAGACGCCAGGCCGGCTGTAACTGGGTGAAAGCCAGGACGGCGGTATCGCGTACCCGCTCGGCGTGCTCTTTATCCAGCTGATAGCGGCTGATCAGGCTGTCGGCGGTTCTGTCCCGGGCATCACAGTCGTGATTGTTGCCGAGCAGACCGTAGATCAGGCCTTCCCGCAGGGCGCCGCCCGCCAGGGTCATGCTCTCTATCCCCAAGGTCTCGAAGATGGCGATCAGGATGGCGAGGCCGGAGGGGAACACGGTCAGCCGCTCGGCCGCCAGCCCTTCCAGCTGAAGTTGATCCAGCTTGCCACAGGCGATGGCCTGACCCATCAGCTCCTGCAACTTCGGCAGGGTGACCCGCTCGCTCTTCCCTTGCGCCAGCATGATCTCCTGCAGCGCTTGCACCGTGCCTGAGGCGCCGACGCAGGTGCGCCAGCCGAGGGCACGGTAATCTTCCGCCACCTTCTCCAGCACCGCCTTGGCGGCGGCAATGGCCTGCTGGAAACGGGCCTCGGAGAGCTCACCGTCACCGAAATGATTGTTGAGCCAGGTGACGCAGCCCATGTGCAGGCTGTTGAGCAGTTTTGCTTCGCTGTGCTCGCCGATCACCAGTTCGGTACTGGCGCCGCCGATGTCGATCACCAGCCGGTTGCCTTCCCCTGCAGAGGTCCAGGAGACCCCTTCATAGATGGTCTTGGCCTCTTCCTCGCCCGAGATGATCTCGATGCTGTGGTTGAGTACCCGTTCCGCTTCGCTGAGGAACTCATCGACGTTGGTGGCGAGGCGCAAGGTGGCGGTACCCACCACCCGGATGTTGTCAGACGGAATGTCCTGCAACTGCTCGGAGAACAGGCGCAGACAGTCCCAGCCCCGCTCCATGGCGGCACGGCTGAGACGAAATTCCGGATCGAGACCGGCGGCGAGGCGAACCTTGCGCTTGACCTTGGTGACGGTGCGCAGGGCACCGGCGACCTCGCGCACCACCAGCATGTGAAAGCTGTTGGAGCCGAGGTCGATGGCGGCATAGAGAGGCGAGTTGTGCAACTGGGCCAGTCCCTCAGTTCTTGCGTGGCGGACGGCGGCGGTTGTTGCTGTTGCCACCACCCTGGCGATCCCGCATGTTGCGGTTCACCGGCTGGCGGTTGCGGAACACCCGTTTCGGGGCGGTTACGTCATCCAGCAGGGATTCACGATCGTACTTGCTGACCGGGATGGGGTGGTGGATGTACTCCTCGATGGCCGGCAGGTTGAAGGCATAGTCTTCACAGGCCAGGCTGATGGAGTGACCGCTCTTGCCGGCACGACCGGTACGACCGATGCGGTGTACATAGTCTTCGGCGTCGTCGGGCAGGTCATAGTTGAAGACATGGGTCACGTCGGGGATGTGCAGACCACGGGCGGCCACGTCGGTGGCGACCAGGATGTCCAGCGTTCCCTTGGTGAAGTCTTCCAGGATCTTCATCCGCTTCTTCTGCGGCACGTCACCAGTCAGCAGGCCGACGCGGTGGCCGTCGTTCTCCAGCCACGCATGCACGTCTTCGCAGACATGCTTGGTGTTGGCGAAGACGATGGCTTTTTCCGGCCACTCCTCTTCCATCAGGGAGAGCAACAGCAGCATCTTGTCTTCGTTGGAAGGGTAGAACAGCTCCTCCTTGATCCGCACGCCCGTCATCTGCTCCGGCTCTATCTGCACGTGTTCCGGGTGGTTCATGTGCTCGTAGGCCAGCTCCTGCACCCGCAGGGAGAGGGTGGCGGAGAACAGCATGCTCAGACGCTCGGTGGCGGGCGGCATGCGGCGGAACAGGAAGCGGATGTCCTTGATGAAGCCGAGATCGAACATGCGATCCGCTTCATCCAGCACCACGACCTGGATGTTGCCCAGATCGATCACATTGGACTTGAAGTAGTCGATGATGCGGCCCGTGGTGCCGATCAGGATGTCGACACCCTGTTCCAGCACGGCCAGCTGCTTGTCATAGCCTTCGCCACCATAGGCGAGGCCGAGCTTGAGCCCGGTAGAGGCGGACATGCCTTCTGCATCGTTGTAGATCTGGACCGCCAGCTCCCGGGTCGGGGCCATGATGATGGCGCGGGGCTGGTTGACGAGGCGCGGCCTGGTCAGCGGATGGGTCAATAGATAGTTGAAGGTCGCGGCCAGGAAGGCAAGGGTTTTGCCGGTCCCCGTCTGGGCCTGACCGGCGAGGTCATGGCCTTCTACCAGCAGCGGCAGAGACAGTGCCTGGATGGGCGTACAATAGTGAAATCCCTTTGATTCCAGACCAGCCAGAACTTCGGGTTCGAGGCCCATATGGGCGAATTTTTCGGTCGTTAGATGTGTTTTGCTCATGGCGGTAGGTTATCAGGTTAGGCTTGCAATAATAAACAGGATCATTTCAAATAGGGCAACTATTGCCTTTGTTGAACCATCAATAAAGCCTTAATTACTGACTGGAGTTGGAGATGAGTGACAAGATTGTTCAGCTGAGCGATGCCAGCTTCGAGGCCGATGTAATCAAAGCCGACAGCCCCGTTCTGGTCGATTTCTGGGCTGAATGGTGCGGTCCGTGCAAGATGATTGCCCCGATCCTGAACGAAGTCGCCCAAGAATATGCCGGTCGCGTGACCGTGGCGAAATTGAACATCGATCATAACGCCGACACTCCGCCCAAGTATGGCATTCGCGGTATCCCGACCCTCTTGCTGTTCAAGAATGGCGAAGTGGCAGCGACCAAGGTCGGCGCCCTGTCCAAGACTCAGCTGAAAGAGTTCCTGGACGGTAACCTGTAATAATCAAGAAGGAGCGCATTGCAATAATGCGCTCCTTGTGTTTTATCACCTAGACGCTCATCCCGATTGGTGCTAGTTTATCGCTCGTTTGCTAACCTTTTTGCCTGACTCCTTGCTTAACAGCAGCCTGGCAAGTCAAATCCGATCAGCATCAATCCAGCAGACTGTCTCCTCATTTCAATCCTTGCTTACAGACTCTCACCACTATGAATCTGACTGAACTAAAGAACACTCCTGTGTCTGAGCTGGTACAGCTTGGCGAATCCATGGGGTTGGAAAATCTGGCTCGGGCGCACAAGAAAGACATCATCTTCGCGATCCTCAAGGCGCACGCCAAGGGTGGCGAGGATATCTTTGGCGACGGTGTGCTGGAAATCCTGACCGACGGTTTTGGCTTCCTGCGCAGTGCAGACGGCTCCTATCTGGCCGGCCCGGATGACATCTATGTCTCCCCGAGCCAGATCCGCCGTTTCAACCTGCGAACCGGCGATACCGTTTCCGGCAAGATCCGGCCACCGAAAGAGGGCGAACGTTATTTCGCGCTGCTCAAGGTCAACGAGGTCAACTACGACCGCCCGGAAAACGTCCGCAACAAGATCCTGTTCGAGAACCTGACCCCCCTGCACGCCAACGAGCGTCTGCGCATGGAGCGCGGTAACGGCTCGACCGAAGACATCACTGCCCGCGTGCTGGACCTGGCTGCCCCCATAGGTAAAGGCCAGCGTGGCCTGATCGTGGCGCCGCCCAAGGCCGGTAAGACAATGCTGCTGCAGAACATCGCCCAGAGCATCGCCTACAACCACCCGGACTGTGAACTGATTGTGCTGCTCATCGACGAGCGCCCGGAAGAAGTGACCGAGATGCAGCGCATGGTGAAGGGTGAAGTGATCGCCTCCACCTTCGACGAACCCGCTTCGCGCCACGTTCAGGTTGCCGACATGGTGATCGAGAAGGCCAAGCGTCTGGTCGAGCACAAGAAGGACGTGGTGATCCTGCTGGACTCCATCACCCGTCTGGCGCGCGCCTACAACACCGTCATCCCCTCATCCGGCAAGGTACTGACCGGTGGTGTGGATGCCAACGCCCTGCACAGGCCCAAGCGCTTCTTCGGCGCCGCCCGCAACGTTGAGGAGGGCGGCAGCCTGACCATCATAGCGACCGCGCTGGTCGACACCGGTTCCAAGATGGACGAGGTGATCTACGAAGAGTTCAAGGGTACCGGCAACATGGAACTGCACCTCTCGCGCAAGATTGCCGAGAAGCGCGTCTATCCGGCTATCGACATCACCCGCTCCGGCACCCGCAAGGAAGAGCTGCTGACCGCGCCGGACGAGCTGCAGAAGATGTGGATACTGCGCAAGATCATTCACCCCATGGGCGAGATCGACAGCATCGAGTTCCTCATCGACAAGCTGGCAGCCACCAAGACCAACGACGAATTCTTCGACTCCATGAAGCGTCAGCAGAAATAACTGCATCTTGGAATGACAGAACCGCGGCCCAGGTCGCGGTTTTTGTTTATCTATTTCACGGCTGGCTTAGTAGTATGTAGCCTCGATGTCACAAGGAAAGGGACGTCATGAAGCTGGTATTTCTCATCGGACTCTGCTGGATGCTGGCTGCCCCTGTGCATGCCGATACCCCGCCGCAGCTGCAGACACCTCTGGTGGCGGACGAGGGATTGGAGGGTCACCGGGCGTACCTGGATAGCCGCATGGCATTGGGGCAGTTTGATGCCATGGACTCGCTGCTCGAGACCCTGTCAGTGGGGCAGCGGGAGTATTTGCTGCATCAGCTGCTGAGCGGGCTCAAGTCATCGGATGCCCCCAGCCCCGCCCTGCTGGCTTGGGTACGGGAACAGGCCGCCAAGGCGCCGCAATGGCTGGTGGAGGGGGAGGTGGACGGTTTCCTGGTCCAGCTGCCCGCCTATGATTTTGCCGCCGAGGCCAGGCTGGTGCTCAGCCACTGGCAGCAACTGGCCTGGCAGGACAACTACCGCCAACTGCTGGAGCAGAACCGCTTCGACTACAAGCAGCTCTACTACAGCCGCAACCCTGAGCTGGCCCGGCAGCAACAGGCGCTGCTGGCCGTGCTCGATGACCAGCCCGCCCCAGTGCTGCGACGCGAGGCCGACCGGCTCGCCTCCCTCAATCTCTTCCTGCCTGACAACCAGTTGCTGCTGCATCTCATCGAGCGGACCGGTGACACCGCACTGTATCTGAAGCTGTGGCGCCAGCCCGTGGATCACGACAGCCTGACGGCCCTGCACTCCATTTCCTGCTTCCATACCGGCCAGGAGGCGAGCGATCTGCTGATCGCCGCCAGCCGCAACGGGCGGCTGATGATCCCCGCCTTGCAGCAGCTCAGCCGGCTTTCACCGCTGCCGGACGGTGCCCAGCAATATCTGCTGGCGGAGCTCGGCAAGCATCAATATGGCGGCCTGGTGGCCGGTCTCTTGTTGCAGATGGACGAGCCCAGGTTGCTGGGCCAGCTGGCAGACAGGCTTACCCGGCAGGAGCGACGTCACACCTCGTCCGTGATGCTGCCCGATACGGGTACACCGGATGCGCGGCCAGGGTTATAATGCGGAACCTCCTGATCCCGCTAGGGTACCTGCATGAAATACAAGGACTTGCGTGATTTCATCGCGCAGCTGGAACAAACCGGACAGCTCAAGCGCATCAGCCGCGAGATAGACCCCTATCTGGAGATGACCGAGATCAGCGACCGCACCCTGCGTGCGGGCGGCCCGGCCCTGCTGTTTGAGAATCCCAAAGGTTACTCCATGCCGGTGCTGACCAACCTGTTCGGCACCCCGGATCGGGTCGCCATGGGCATGGGCCAACCCAACGTCGGTGCCTTGCGCCAGGTCGGGGTGTGGCTCTCTTACCTGAAAGAGCCCGAGCCGCCCCGCGGCCTCAAGGAGCTGATGGAGAAGCTGCCCATCTTCAAGCAGGTGCTCAACATGCCGACCAAGCGGCTCTCCTCCGCCCCCTGTCAGCAGGTGGTGCTGGAGGGAGACGCGGTGGATCTGGACCAGATCCCGATCCAGCACTGCTGGCCAGGTGACGTGGCCCCCCTGGTGACCTGGGGGCTGACCATCACTCGTGGCCCCTACAAGAAGCGCCAGAACCTCGGCATCTACCGTCAGCAGAAGATCGGCAAGAACAAGCTGATCATGCGTTGGCTGGATCACCGCGGCGGCGCCATCGATTTTCGCGAGTGGCAGGAGGCCCACCCAGGGGAGCGTTTCCCGGTGGCGGTGGCGCTCGGCGCCGACCCTGCGACCATACTCGGCGCGGTGACGCCGGTGCCTGATTCCCTCTCCGAATATGCGTTTGCCGGCCTGCTGCGCGGCAGCCGCACCGAGGTAGTGAAGGCCCTGAGCTGCGAGCTCGAGGTGCCCGCCAGCGCCGAAATCGTGCTGGAGGGCTATCTGGAGCCCGGCGAGATGGCGCCCGAGGGCCCCTATGGGGATCACACCGGCTACTACAACGAAGTGGACGAGTTCCCGGTGTTCACCATCACCCACATGACCATGCGTCGCGACGCCATCTATCACAGCACCTACACCGGCCGTCCACCCGATGAGCCTGCCGTGCTCGGAGTGGCATTGAACGAGGTGTTCGTGCCGCTGCTGCAGAAGCAGTTCCCCGAAATCGTGGACTTTTACCTGCCGCCGGAAGGCTGTTCCTACCGGATGGCGGTGGTGACCATCAAGAAGCGTTATCCCGGTCATGCCAAGCGGGTGATGCTGGGGGTCTGGTCATTCCTGCGCCAGTTCATGTACACCAAGTTCGTGATCGTCTGCGACGACGACATCAATGCCCGGGACTGGAAGGACGTGATCTGGGCCATCACCACCCGGATGGACCCGGCACGGGACACCACCCTGATCGAACACACCCCCATCGACTACCTGGACTTCGCCTCGCCGGTCTCGGGGCTTGGCTCCAAGATGGGGCTGGATGCCACCAACAAGTGGCCGGGGGAGAGCAACCGGGAGTGGGGTCAGCCCATCGTCCAGGACGAGGCGGTGAAGCAGAAGATCGACGGGATCTGGGACGAGTTGAAGATCCTCGACTGAGCGACCCACCCGGGCTGGCGGCCATACCGACGCAAAAGTGCGGTATTGCCGTGCCGAATTGGGTATGCTCGACTGACTTGACCACCTACTGGTCGCCATAAAAACAGTGAAACCATGAGCGAAGCGGGCCGGGCAGGCCCCTCACAAGGACAAGAATGCAACGTATCAAGTGCCGCGTAGAGGAACTGCGCGAATATGTCGACACCATCTGGCACGTGGCCCTGACGCCGCAGCAAGCGGTGAGCTTCAAGCCTGGCCAGTATCTGCTGGTGGTGATGAGCGATTCGGACAAGCGCCCCTTCTCCATCGCCAACTCGCCGACCCGCTCCGGTGTGCTGGAGCTGCAGATCGGTGCCACCCCGGAAAATGCCTACGCCGGTCAGGTGCTGGCCCGCATGCGCGAGCAGGGAGAGATCGAGATCGAACTGGCGGCGGGCAAGGCGTTCCTGCGTGACGAATCGCCACGCCCCCTGATCCTGATGGCAGGCGGCACCGGCTTCTCCTACGCCCGTGCCATCCTGGAGTATCTGATCGATACCGGCAGCAAGCGCCCTGTGTTCCTCTACTGGGGCGTGCGCCAGGCGCACTGGCTCTATGAGCAGGGGCAGATGCAGCAGTGGGAACGCGATTATGCGCCGCTGACCTTCATCCCCGTGGTACAGGAGCCACAAGCGGACTGGACCGGCAAGACCGGCCTGGTGCACAAAGCCATCATGGATGACTTCGTCAGTCTGCATGACTACGACATCTATGTGGCCGGTCGCTTCGAGATGGCGGGTGCCGCTCGCGAGGAGTTCAAGGTGCTGGGTGCCGAGCCCGAGCGTATCTTCGGCGACGCCTACGAATTTATCTGAGCGCTAGCCGAGGGCGATTCACCAGTCTCTTCGGTGAGCCAGAAACAACAAACCCCAGCCAGGCTGGGGTTTGTCTTATGTGCCGACGGGACGTCGAGCCGGATTACTCGCCCTTGGCGCCGAGCTGCTGCTCGAGCTGGGCCAGCTTGGCCTCGAGGGCGGCCAGCTTCTCCCGGGTGCGCAGCAGCACCTTGGTCTGCACGTCGAACTCCTCGCGGCTGACCAGATCCAGCTTGCCCAGCTGGGCCTGCAGCACTTGACGGGTCTTCTTCTCCACCTCTTCACCCATGCTGCGAATGCCGGGCGGCAGGGCGTTGTGTATCTGTTTGGCGATCTCTTCCAATTTTTTCGGGTCGATCATGGGGTTCTCCTTGAGCAATGGCGCCATTCTACCGACAAATCCCTCTCTTTGCCGAGATCGGGGCGGCTTTTTGCGCCACTGGCCCTGAAAGGCTCTGGTCGGGTCTGGCGATAACAGTAAGGCTGCTACCCTTTCTCGTCGGGGTTCAATTCCAGTTCCTTGATGTTGTACACAAAAAAATCAGATCAGATGACCGACCAGAGGCTTATTAATTGTTGCGTTGCTGTTAATATGATTCGGTCGGGTTTGGACCCTACCCCGTCAGGCTCATCATGGATAACAACATAAAAGAGATAAGGATATGAAAAAAAAGCTAATTTATGCGGCCGTCGTCAGTGCGCTGCTGAGCGGTTGTGGTGGCAGTGACGACAACAAAGGCGATACCTCAAGCTATCTCGATTATCTGCTGAGCGGCACCAATGCGGCGCGCCCCAGCGCCCTGGCCGCCCGTGCCAGTGACGGCACCCTGAAGTTCTCGACCGAAACGGCCGATCTCTCCAATCCAGTCTCCGCCCTCTCCACCCTGGATGGCTGGTCCACAACCCAGGCGATCCAGATAGTGCCCGTGACTGCCTCGGGCATCACCGTCAAGGCGCCGGCCGCCGGCGAATTCGGTGCTTCCGTGGCCCCGCTCTACCTGCTGGAGCTGGAATTCGACAGCGCCGCCCTGCGCCCGAGTGGCGTGAAGAAGGTGCTGGCCTACGGGGTAGACTTCGTGGTCGCCGAGTCGGCGGGCAAGCTGAACCTGGTGCCGCTCAAGCCGCTCAATCCTTCTTCCTACTACATGATAGTGGCGACCGATTCGCTCAAGGACAGCAGCGGCAACCCCCTGCGGGCGGGCAGCGACTATAGCAACTACAAGAGCACTACCGGCAGCAATGCCCAGGAGCAGACCATCAGCGGCCTGATCGCGCTGCAGGAAGGGCTGTTCAAGGCGGCTACCGGCATCACCAGCGACCACGTGATCTTCTCCGACTGGTTCGGTACCCAGTCCGGCGCCGACGTGCTGGTGGCGGTGAAGGGTGCGGCCGCCTCCGTGCTGAAGAGCCCGACCCTGGACGCTGCCGCCCTGTGGAAGCAGGATGCCCTGGGCAACACCAGCCTGCCGGGTACCTACACCCTGGCGGTGAGCGGCGGCAATCCCTTCCTGACCCAGCTGGACGCCGAGCCCTTCCTGCCGCAAGAGCAGAAGGATGCGTTGGCCGCCGCCTTTGGTACCGGCACCCCGCTCAACGGCCTGGCCCAGATGACCACGGTCTATACCGGCACCGTCAAGCTGCCGTACTTCCTCTCCTCGCCAGCCACCGCCGGCTCCTGGGACAAGGCCAGGACCCAGTCCTGGCACGGTGCCATCCCCAGCCTCTATGCCATCGCCAATGCCCTGAAAGCGCAGGATGCCGAGGTGATCGGCGGCCTGGTGGGCGCCGGTGTGGATCCGGCCCTGCTGGGCGAGCTCATCGCCGATCCGAGCCGTCAGGCCGAGCTGCTGGCGGAGGCGAGCAAGCTGATCGGAGTGACCCTCACCTCCGGCGGCAAGCCGCTGGATCCCGAGATGAACGTGGGCCGCTTCAACCCGCTGCCGGCGCTGGAAGAGGTGCAGTCCGTGCCGATGCGGATCTTTGCCGCCGCGCCGCTGGCGAACATCACCGACGTGATCATCTATCAGCACGGCGTCACCTCGGTGAAGGAGAACGCCTACGCCCTGGCATTGGGCCAGATTGGCGCCGGCGCTCAGGCGAGCAAGAACGTGGCCGTGGTGGTGATCGATCATCCGCTGCACGGTGAGCGCGGCTTCGCCCTGACCGGCAGCATGGACTCGGTGACTACCTCCGACAACCCGACCCCCTATCTGAACCTGAGCTACCTGACGGTGGCGCGCGACAACCTGAAACAGAGCGTGGCGGATCTGCTGGGCCTGCGTCTGGCGGTGGGGCTGGCCAATGCCAAGGGAGCCATCGGCACCGCAGGCAGCCTCAAGGTGCACTTCCTGGGTCACTCCCTGGGTGCCATCGCGGGGGCCAACCTGCTGGCGGTGGCCAACCAGTCCATCGGCAATCTCCAGGCCGATGCTCTGTTCAAGTTCGACACCGGCGGCCTGGCGATGCCGGGGGGCGGCATCGCCCCGCTGCTGCTGAACTCGCCGACCTTTGGCCCGACGATCCAGATGAGCGTGCTCACCGGTAGCAGTGCCGCCCTGAAGACGGCCTTCACCGCCTATGCGCCGAACTGCAAGACCGCGGTGCCGACCTGCTTCGTCAACGAGTTCCTGCCGAGCCTGGATGCAACCACTCAGGCGAGCGCGGCCGGTACCCTGCAGAGCTACAGCTTTGCAGCTCAGTCGGTGCTGGATTCGGCGGATCCGATCAACCTCGGTCGCGGCATAGCGGCGGACTTCCCGCTGTTTGCCACGGAAGTCGTCGGCGATGGCGCCCTGAGCCTGTCGGATCGGGTGATCCCGAACAGCATCGCCACCGCGCCCCTGGGTGGCACCGAGCCGCTGTTCAAGGTACTGGCCCTGCAACCCCTGAGCGCGACCGGTGCGGCCAACCACCACGCCACCCGCTTCGTGGCTGGGGGACACAGCTCGCTGCTGGCACCGGACGAGAACTTCGATCCGACCGGCGCCGTCACCACCGAGATGCAGACCCAGTTCGGCAGCTTCTTCGCGAGCGATGGCGCCATGGTCAAGGTGTCCGACACCAGCCTGCTCAAGCAGTAAGCCTGTCGGCCAATAACAACGCCGCCCCTAGGGGCGGCGTTTTAGTTTCTGGCAATGGGTACAGGGATCGTCAAGCTGGCCTGTGATGCCTGTCCAGCCAGCCTTGCAGCAGGCCGACCAGCAGACCCACCAGATGGGCCATATTGGCGGTCGCTCTGGCTGCCGAGCAGATTGCAGCCGCCTCGATGACTACAACAACTCAGGTGGGTCTGTGGTGCCTGTCCAGCCAGCCTTGCAGCAGGCCGACCAGCAAACCCACCAGATGGGCCATATTGGCGGTGGGGGTGCCGAGCATGTCGAAGAAGCCGAGCACCAGCCAGACCAGCATGAAGCCCATCAGGGCTGGCGGCATGGTGAGGCCGCAGGCGGGCTGCAGTCTGGCACGCAGCCAGCTGTAGCCGAGCAGGGCATAGACCACCCCGGAGAGGCCGCCAAAGCGCGGGCCACTCACGAAAAACTCGGCGATATTGGGCAATGCAGCTCCGACGATGAGCAGGATGAACAGCTTGCCGCTGCCGAGCCGCTGCTCGATTTGGCCGCCGAGATACCACCACCACAGCAGGTTGAACACCAGGTGCAGCACCGAGAAGTGGATGAAGGCCGGGGTGACGTAGCGCCAGGCCTGCCAGTCGGTGAACTGGGCCAGGGTCGGGTGGAACGCCAGCTCATCGAAGATGGGCAGGCCTATGGCATCCAGGGCATAGATGGCCAGGCAGGCGATGATGACCACCAGGGTCAGGGGGCCCGCCTGATGCAGAAAATCGGTGACCGGATCCGTCATCCCCTTGCTGTAGTCGATGCGGGCATCCGCCCGGCCGGACTGCCAGGAGGCCTCCATGTAGCGGGGGTGATTGGGCTCGGCGAGGAAGCGCTTCACCTCCTGCTGGGCCTGGGCGAGGCGCCGCTCGTCCGCCAGCCAGACCGAGACGCCGAGCTCGGACTGGGTCAGCTCGCACGGGATGCCGAGGGTCGCGAGGTAGTCCACCAGCGCCTGGGCCATGCGGGTGTCCCCCAGCACCAGCAGCTGGATCATGCCGGCCGGGGAGGAGTGGCCCCCCCCTGTCATGCGTCGCCTGCCTGGATCGGGAACTCCCTGCGCCAGGCCTCGAAGCCACCGTCCAGGCTGTAGACGGCGTCATAGCCCTGTTGCAGCAGGTATTGGGCCGCCCCCTGGCTGCTGTTGCCGTGATAGCACATCACGATCACCGGGGTGTCGAAGTCCACCTCGTTCATGAAGCGAACCAGGGTGCCGTTGGTGAGGTGGAAGGCGCCGACCGCGTGGGCCGTCTCGAAGGATTGGGGATCGCGAATGTCCACGAGACGGGCCTCACCGGCCTCCAGCTTCTGGTGGGCATCCTGGGCGCTGATATGGGCAAACTGGTCCATTGAGATGTCCTGCAAATAGATGATTGAGGGCCAGTTTACCGCAAGCCGTGGCTTGCGCTAAGTCCGCAATGTGCCTTGCCATGTGCCGCGGGATCGCAATTTCCTTCAATATCGGCCTGGGTGGGCCGGATAGGCTGGTGGCTCAATCCTTTGCGTGAGCATCATCCATGGAAATCAGTCTGTTGTTGTCCATGTCCGGGTTTGCCCTGGCCATGTCCATCTCCCCCGGCCCGGTCAACCTGGTCGCCCTCGGCACCGGCGCCCGTTACGGCTTCCCGGCCAGCCTGCGCCACGTGGTGGGGGCGACCCTCGGCTTCATTTTCCTGCTCTTGCTGATGGGGTTGGGCCTCGGCGGCGCCCTGTCCCAGTGGCCCGTGGCGGCGGGCGCCATCCACTGGGGCGGCGTGCTCTTTCTCTGCTACATGGCCTGGCAACTGCTGGTGGACAGGGGGCAACTGGAGCGGGTCGACGGGGCGCCGCCTGCCTTCTGGTACGGGGCCCTGATGCAGTGGCTCAATCCCAAGGCCTGGCTGGCGGCCAGCATGGGCATGGGGGCCTATGGGGTTGCGGGCGGGGTGGAGCAGATCGCCCTGTTTACCGCTATTTATCTGGTGATCTGCCTCGGCTCCATCGCCTGCTGGGCCTATGCCGGCAGTTGCATGCAAGGGCTGCTGCTCGTGCCTCGCCGACTGCGCTGGTTCAACCGGGCCATGGCGCTCTTGTTGCTGCTCAGCGCCGCCTATCTGGTGCGTTCAGCCTGATGGGTGAGCTGGGTCCTGTACTGGCCCGGGGTGGCGGCGACCCGACGTTTGAACTGGCGCTGGAAGTGGGCCTGATCCGCGAAGCCGCTGGCCAGGGCGACCTCGACCAGGGGCTGCCCCTGCCTGAGCAGGGTGCGGGCGTGGCGGATGCGTCTATCCAGCAGATAGGCGTGGGGGGTCATGCCGTAATGGTGGCTGAAGGCGCGCACGAAATGGGAGGGGGTGAGCCCGGCCACCGCGCTCAGTTCGGCAAGGCTGAGGGGGCTGGCGCTGTCGTCCTGCATCAGCTCGGCAGCCCGTTGCAGGTGTTGCGGCGGGCGATCGTCCCAGCTGGCCGGGGTGAGCCTGGCCAGCAACTGGCGACTGAACAGGTGGCAGGCCACCTCGCGGGCCAGGGGATCCGGCCCTTGCACCAGCTGGTGATGGAGGTGCTGCAAACCCTGGTAGAGCAGGGGATCCCGGCTTGCCGTCATGTCGAAGGGCCTGAACTCGCTGCCAAGTCCCGCTTCCTCCTGCTGGCTGCGCAGCCAGTCGGTATCGAGGTAGAACATCAGATAGGACCAGGGCTGAGCCGCGATGGGATTGCAGGCGTGCACCTCTTCCGGGTTCATCAGCACCAGGGAGCCCGGGCCGACCTCCTGCCTGCTGCGCTGATTGAGGTAGTGGCTGTGGCCGCCGGTGATGGCGCCGATGGAGAAGTGGGGGTGGCTGTGCTTGTCGTAGCAGACGTAGCGGCCATCCTGCACCGCCCGCGCCTCGATGAAAGGCAGGGCAGGGTCGTGCCAGAAGCTGTGTCTGTCCGGCGCTTTCTCTGCCCTGCTCATGGTCAGCCGCCGAGATAGGCCTGGCGCACTGCCGGGTTGGCGAGCAGGGCCGCTCCCGTGTCCTGCAGCACCACCCGGCCGTTTTCCAGCACATAGCCGCGATCCGCCAGTTTGAGCGCCTGGTTCGCGTTCTGCTCCACCAGGAAGATGGTCATCCCCTTCTGGCGCAGCTGCTCTATGGTGTCGAAGATCTGCTGGATGATGATGGGGGCCAACCCCAGGGAGGGCTCGTCCAGCAGCAGCAGGCGCGGCTTGCTCATCAGGGCGCGGCCGATGGCCAGCATCTGCTGCTCGCCGCCGGACATGGTGCCAGCGCGCTGCTCCAGCCGCTCGTGCAGGCGCGGGAACAGGGTGAATACCTGATCCAGCAGGCCGTGTTGCTCGGCCTTGTCGACGAAGAAGGCACCCATCAGCAGGTTCTCCTGCACCGTCAGACGGGCGAAGATGCGGCGCCCCTCCGGCACCACGGCGATGTCCTTGCGCATGATGCGGGCCGTGCTGAGAGTGTTGATCTGTTCCCCCTCGAACCAGATGCTGCCGCTGCTGGGCTTGGGTTCGCCGCACAGTGTCATCAGCAAGGTGGTCTTGCCGGCGCCGTTGGCGCCGATCAGGGTGACGATTTCCCCCTCTTTTACTTCGACGCTGACGTCGTGCAGCGCCTGGATCTTGCCGTAGTGGGTCGATACGTTGCGAAGTTCTAACATCTTTTTGTCCTTACGACTCGCCCAGATAGGCCTTGATCACGGCCGGATTGTTGCGGATTTCATCCGGCTTGCCGTGGGCCAGCGGGGTGCCCTGGTTCACCACGAAGATGCGGTTGGAGATCTCCATCACCAGCTTCATGTCGTGCTCGATGAGCAACACCGAGACGCCAAACTCGTCCCTCAGGTTGGAGATGAGTTCGTTGAGCTCGTCGGTCTCGTGCGGGTTGAGACCGGCGGCTGGCTCGTCCAGCATCAGCAGCTCGGGCCGGGTCGCCATGCAGCGGGCGATCTCGAGACGGCGCTGCTGGCCGTAGGCCAGGTTGCCGGCGGCGCGGTTCGCGAGATCCTTGAGGCCCACCTTCTCCAGCCAGAAGGCGGACTGCTCCAGCCCCTCCCGCTCGGCACGGCGGAAGGCCGGGGTCTTGAACAGGCCGGCGATGAAGCCGGTATTGAGATGCCTGTGCTGGGCCACCAGCAGGTTCTCCACCGCCGTCATCTCCTTGAACAGGCGCACATGCTGGAAGGTGCGCACTATGCCCTTGCGGGCGATGAGATGGCCGGGCAATCCCTGGATCTCCTCGCCACGGTAGCGGATGGTGCCGCCGGTCGGGCGATAGAAACCGGTCAGGCAGTTGAAGATGGTGGTCTTGCCCGCCCCGTTGGGGCCGATGATGGAGATCACCTCGCCCTTGTCCACATCCAGCTTGACGCCGTTGACCGCCAGCAAGCCGCCGAAGCGCATCGACAGATCGGAGACATCGAGCAATTTGTTGTTGGTATTGTTCAGCTTGCTCATTTGTGCAGCTCCATATGGGGTCGGCTCATGGGCAGCAGTCCCTGCGGCCGCCAAATCATCATGAACACCATCAAGAGGCCGAACATCAGCATGCGGTACTCGTTGAACTCACGGGCCAGCTCAGGCAGCACCGTCATGACGATGGCTGCCAGTACCACCCCGATCTGGGAGCCCATGCCGCCCAGCACCACAATCGCAAGGACGATGGCCGACTCGATGAAGACGAAGGACTCCGGACTGATGAAGCCCTGGCGCGAGGCGAAGAAGCTGCCGGCGAAGCCCGCGAAGCAGGCGCCTATGGTGAAGGCGGTCAGCTTGATGATGGTGGGGTTGAGCCCCAGTGACTTGCAGGCGATCTCGTCTTCCCGCAGCGCCTCCCAGGCACGGCCGAGCGGCATGCGCAGCAGGCGGTTGATGACGAACAGGGTCGCCACCACCAGCACCAGCGCCATCAGGTAGAGGAAGATCACCTTGTGGTTCGCGTTGTAGGCGATGCCGAAGAACTCGTGGAAGGTCTCGAAGCCCCCGTCCTTGACGGTACGGTTGAACTCCAGGCCGCCCAGGGTCGGCTTGGGAATGCCGGAGATCCCGTTCGGGCCGCCGGTCAGCGTGGTCATGTTGTTGAGCAGGATGCGGATGATCTCGCCAAAGCCCAGGGTGACGATGGCCAGATAGTCCCCCCGCAGCCGCAACACAGGGAAGCCGAGCAGGAAGCCGAAGGTGGCCGCCATCAGGCCGGCGATGGGCAGGCACTCCCAGAAGCTCAGGCCGAAGTAGGTATTGAGCAGGGCGTAGCTGTAGGCGCCGACCGCGTAGAAGCCGACGTAACCGAGATCCAGCAGGCCGGCGAGGCCCACCACCACGTTCAGCCCCAGGCCCAGCATGATGTAGATGAGGGCCAGGGTGGCCAGATCGATGGCACCGCGCGAGGCCATGAAGGGCCAGCTGACCGCAAACAGCAGCACCAGGATGGCGGTGATGTTATAGAGCTTGGGCGCCTCCTCCGGGCTCGGCAGCACCAGCTTGGTGAAGCCGACGGAGAAGCCGCTGATGGAGGCCTGGAACAGGCGACTGATTTGGCCGCGCATCAGCTGGAACCAGAACACCAGGGCGGCGCCCCCCAGCAGCCAGGCCAGGGAGACATCGAGCCGGCTCACCACCAGCAGGCGGGAGCCATCGGTCTCCAGCTTGAAGCCGAGCAGCCAGAAGGAGAGCACCAGCAGCATCAGGCTGGCGATGCAGGCATGGATAAATTGTTTTTTCATACCTTCTCGACCTCCGGACGACCCAGGATGCCGGTGGGCATAAAGAGGAGCACGAAGATGAGCAGGGCGAAGGCCATCACATCCTTGTATTCGGTGCTGAGGTAACCGGCGGTGAGCGCCTCGACCACGCCGAGCAGCAGGCCGCCGATCACGGCGCCAGGAATGCTGCCGATGCCGCCCAATACCGCTGCCGTAAACGCCTTAAGACCGGCCATAAAGCCGAGGTAGGGGTTGATGACACCGTAATACATGCCGAGCAGCACGCCCGCGACGGCGGCCAGGGCCGCCCCCAGCACGAAGGTGATGGAGATGACCACATGGGTATCTATGCCCAGCAGATTGGCCATCTTGATGTCTTCCGAACAGGCGCGGCAGGCGCGGCCCATGCGGGATCGGTTGATGAACTGGGTCAGCGCCAGCATGGTGATGAAGGTCACCACGAAGATGATGAGCTGCATGTAGGAGAGACTGGCCTGGAAGCCGTCCTCACCACCCAGGGTCCAGCCCCCGGAGATCAGGGTGGGCATGGCGATATCGCGCGAGCCCTGTGCCATCCGCATCATGTTCTGCAGGAAGATCGACATGCCGATGGCGGAGATGAGGGGGATGAGGCGGTTGCCGCCCCGCAGTGGACGATAGGCCACCCGCTCTATGGACCAGCCATAGCTGCCGGTGATGATGATGCTCACCAGGAAGGCGCCGCCCAGCAGCAGCACAGTGCTGTCGATGCCCATCATCGTGAGCCCCGCCATCACCATGAAGGCGACATAGGAACCGATCATGTAGACCTCGCCGTGGGCGAAGTTGATCATGCCGATGATGCCGTAGACCATGGTGTAGCCGATGGCGATCAACGCATAGGTGCTGCCTATGGTCAATCCGTTCAGCAACTGCTGAACCAGATAAAGAAGGTGTTCGGACATACCGCGTTCCCTGTACTTGCCCGCAAAGAAAGGAGGGGTGACTCATGTCACCCCGACCGGCAGATTATTTGACTTGAGTGGAGGTACCGTCGGCGTGCCACTGGAAGACACCGAATTCGAAGCCCTTGAGGTCACCGTTCGGCGCCCAGCTCAGGGGGCCCATGACGGTGTCGACCGGTGCTGCCTTGATGGCGGCAGCCACGGCAGCCGGATCATCCTCGCCCGCCTTGGCGATGCCGGCCGCCAGGGTCTGTACCGCTGCATAGGTGGTCCAGACGAAGGGACCTGAAGAGTCCTGACCCTTGGCCTTGAACGCTTCCACGATGGAGGCGTTGGCAGGCAGCAGATCGTACTTGTTCGGCAGGGTGACCAGCAGGCCTTCGGACGCCGGACCACCGATGGCGGAGATGTCCTTGTTACCCACCCCTTCCGGACCCATGAACTTGGCCTTCAGACCCTTCTCGCCGGCCTGGCGCAGGATCAGCCCCAGTTCCGGGTGGTAGCCGCCGTAGTAGACGAAATCGACGTTCTCTTTCTGCAGCTTGGCGATCAGGGCGGAGAAGTCCTTGTCCCCGGCGGTGATGCCTTCAAAGGCCACTACCTTGACGCCCGCCTTGTCCAGCGCTGCCTTGACGCTGGAGGCGATGCCTTCACCGTACTGCTTCTTGTCGTGGATGACGGCCACGCGCTGGGGTTTGACCTGCTCGATGATGTACTTGGCGGCGGTCGGGCCCTGGTCGCTGTCCAGACCGATGGTGCGCATGGTCAGCTGGTAGCCACGCTCGGTGATCTTGGGGTTGGTGGACGCCGGGGTCACCATCAGCACGCCTTCATCTTCATAGATGTCGGAGGCGGGCAGGGTGTTGTCTGAGCAGAGGTGGCCGACCACGAACTTGACGCCGTCGTTGATCACCTTGTTGGCGATGGCCACGGCCTGCTTGGGATCGCAGGCGTCGTCATAGATGACGGCTTCGATCTGCTTGCCCTTGATGCCGCCCGCCTTGTTGATCTGCTCGACCGCCATCTTGCCACCGGTGAACTGCATGTCACCGTACTGGGCGACCGGGCCGGTCAGGGGGCCGGCGATGCCGATCTTGATGGTATCGGCCGCATTGGCCATGGAGACTGATCCAAACAGAGCCAAAGAAACCGCTGCCCTGACTGCCATTTTGCTCAAGTTATTCATTGATTCGTCCCTTAATCAGTGGATTGTTTCATTTTCCGTGTGTCATTCCGAGCCTGTGTCCCGCCAGCCCGGCAATAGATAAGGTTCTATCATTCCTCGCCGTGCAATAACAAGATGTTAAAGATACTAACCATGCGGGGGTGGCAAGCCATTTTATGAAACAAATGCCCTGTCGTTTCACTATTGGTAGAGTTTAATTTTGTTTTTGTCGGTTAACATCTTCACAACAAGAGGTGTGTGCGGAAAAAATCAGAGTAAAAAACTGACGATATTTCATTCTGCGCCCGCTCTCATTTTGACCAAATTCCGTTTGCGCAAAAAGAAATGACCGCCTAGATTAGCCAAGATTGACAATTCACTGGCAGCTCTCGTTAAAACCAAGCCTTTATTCGGGAAATCTGCTACTGTTCCGCCTTTGTTATTCAGGAGACAGAGATGGCCACTATCAAGGATGTCGCCTCCCGGGCAGGCGTATCCATCTCCACCGTCTCACATGTACTCAATCACACCCGTCGGGTCAGCGAAGATGCAACCCAGAAAGTGCTTGAGGCGGTGGCAGAACTCAACTACGCGCCCAATTCGGTAGCGCGCAGCCTCAAGATCAATTCAACCAAGACCATTGGCATGCTGGTCACCACCAGTGCCAACCCCTTCTTCGCGGAAGTGGTGCAAGGGGTGGAAGCCTACTGCTTCGAGCAGGGTTATAGCCTGATCCTGTGCAACACCGAGAACCAGCCCCCCCGTCAGCAGCATTATCTGCGCATGTTGATGGAGAAGCGGGTCGACGGCTTGCTGGTGCTGGGGACCGACATCGACACCCCGCTGCGCGACATGCTGCGCATCCACAAGAACGTGCCTCAAGTGGTGCTGGACTGGGGAACCGAGTGTGATTTTGCCAACGTCATCAACGACAACGCCCGCATCGGTGCGCGCCTGGCCGTGCGCCATCTGCTGGAGCAAGGTCACACCAGCATCGTCTGCATCACGGGCCAGATCGACAAGCCGACCACCCAGCAACGGCTGGACGGGGTGCGTGACGCCCTGGGCGAGCAGGGGCTGACCCTGAAGGATGAGCAGATCTTCGAAGGGGATTACGAGAGCCAGAGCGGCTACGATGCCATGCAGCGGATCCTGGCCCTCACGCCTCGCCCGACGGCGGTGTTTGCCTTTGACGATCCCATGGCCATCGGTGCCATCTGCGCCGCCTGGGAAGCCGGAGTCAAGGTACCTGACGACATCTCCATGATCGGCTACGACGACGTGGAGATGGCGCGCTTCTCCAGCCCGCCGCTCACCACCATTCGCCACCCCAAGGCAGAGCTCGGCCTGCTGGCGGTGCAGCAACTGGTGAGCCGGATCCGCAACAAGGCGCTGGAAGTCGAGTCCATGACGGTCCAGCCCGAGCTGATCGTTCGCCGCTCGGTCAAGTCCCTGCGCTGACCGTCACTCCGGTTGCCCCCAAACCCCCTCCCTCGCGAGGGGGTTTTTGTTTATGGGGCTCGGCTCAGTACCTCAGTACCTCAGTGCCTCAGGGCTTGAGGCCGAGCCGTTTGGCGAGCCGGTGCAGGTTGCCGCCGTCCAGCTCCAGTGCCCGGGCGGTGGCGGCCCAGTTGCCCTGGTGGGCCACCAGGGTCTGCTCGATCAGCGCGAGCTGGAAGGCGTCGGTGGCGGCCCGCAGGCCAGGGCCGCCGGGCAAGGGGGCAACTGGCGCGATGGCGGGGCTGGTAGAGGGGGGCAGAGGACCGGTCGCCAGGTTGAAGTGATGGCTGGCGAGGGTCGGGGCCTGGCTGCCCTGTTCGGCCCGCGCCAGCACGGCGGCGCGGTGGATGGCGTGCTCCAGCTCGCGCACGTTGCCCGGCCAGTCGTGGCGTTCGAGTAGTTGCAGTACACCGGGCAGGATGCGCAGCCGCTCCAGCCCCAGGCTGACCCGGCAGCGTTCGCAAAAATAGCCGGCCAGCAAGGGGATGTCGCCGGGGCGCTCGCGCAGCGCCGGGGCCTGGATCGGGAACACGCTCAGGCGGTGGTAGAGATCGGCCCTGAACTGCCCCTCCACCACCGCCTGCTTCAGATCCCGGTTGGTGGCGGCCAGGATGCGCACATTGACCTTGAGGGGGGTGTCGTCACCGATGCGTTGCAGATCGCCGTATTGCAGCACCCGCAGCAGCTTGGCCTGCAGCGGCAGAGAGAGCTCGCCGATCTCGTCGAGAAACAGGGTGCCCTTGTCCGCCAGCTCGAACTTGCCCGCCCTGTGGTGAATGGCGCCGGTGAAGGCCCCCTTCACGTGGCCGAACAGCTCGCTCTCCGCCACCGATTCCGGCAGGGCGGCGCAGTTGAGGTAGACCAGGGGCGCGCCGGCGCGGGGTGAGCCCTGATGCACCGCCTTGGCGATCAGCTCCTTGCCGACCCCGGTCTCCCCCAAAATCAGCACGTTCAGCTCCGAGCTCGCCACCACGTTTATCTCGTGGCGCAGCCGTGCCATGGCGGGGGAGCGGCCTATCATCTCCGGCTGGCCCTCGGCATGGGGGGTCGAGGCGAGCGGCTCGCTGCTCTGGCGGGCGAGCCGCTCCAGCAGCAGGGCGTTGCTGAGGGCGGCGGCGGCCAGGGCGCCCACCAGCCGCAGCTCCTCGTCGCTGATGCCGTCGAACTGGGCCGGATTCATGCCGTCTATGGTCAGGGCGCCGATCAGCGTCTGATCCGAGAACAGCGGCAGGCCGACGCAGGCGTGCACCTTGAAGTCGTCGTGATCCGGCAGCAGGCCGTCATAGGGGTCGGGCAGGCTGCTGTCGGCGGGGAAGCGCACCACGTCGCCAGCGCGGGCGATGGCCTCCATGCGCGGGTGATCCCGCAAGGCGAAGCGGCGACCCAGCACGTCCTGCATCAGGCCGTCGATGGCCAGTGGAATGAACTGGCCCCCCTCGTAGCGCAGCAGGGCCGAGGCGTCCGAGTGCAGCAGGCTGCGCACGCTCTGGATCAGGCGGTGGAATCTGTCCTGATGGGAGATGCCAAGTTGCAGGTCGAGGGCGATGCGCGCCAGGCGGTCGGTCGAGATCACGATGATTGTCCAAATGACAGTTTGTTTGTGAATATGACTATATAGAGTGGCTGTCCAAATGACAATTTTGGTTTTTTGTTCCCATTAGAAACAATAGGTTACGAGTTGGCACGTCCGCTGCAATAGGAAATTCAGTCACACATTCACTATTGCCTGCTGAGGAACTGCCTGATGAGCATTCACGTCAAAAACAACATCCACTGGGTCGGCCAACGGGACTGGGAGGTACGCGACTTCCACGGTACCGAGTACAAGACCCACAAGGGCACCAGCTACAACAGCTACCTCATACGTGAAGGGAAGAACGTGCTGATCGACACCGTCGATCACAAGTTCAGCCGCGAGTTCGTGCAGAACCTGGCGGCAGAGATCGATCTCGCCGCCATCGACTTTGTGGTGATCAACCACGCCGAGGAGGATCACGCCGGCGCCCTGACCGAGCTGATGGCCCGCATCCCCGGCACCCCTATCTACTGCACCCACAACGCCATCGACTCCATCACCGGCCACCACCACCACCCTGAGTGGAACTTCCAGCCGGTCAAGACCGGCGACAGCCTGGACATCGGCAACGGCAAGCAGCTGGTATTCATCGAAACTCCCATGCTGCACTGGCCCGACAGCATGATGACCTACATGACCGAGGATGCGGTGCTGTTCTCCAACGACGCCTTCGGCCAGCACTATTGCGACGAACACCTGTTCAACGACGAGGTGGATCAGACCGAGTTGATGGAGCAGTGCCAGCGTTACTACGCCAACATCCTCACCCCTTTCAGCCCGCTGGTGACCGCCAAGATCAAGGAAGTGCTGGGCTTCAACCTGCCGGTGAGCATGGTGGCCACCTCCCACGGCATCGTCTGGCGCGAGGATCCCACCCAGATCATCCTCAAATACCTGGAGTGGGCCGATCACTATCAGGAGGATCGCATCACCTTGTTCTACGACTCCATGTCCAACAACACCCGCATGATGGCCGACGCCATCGCCCAGGGCATCCACGAGGTGGATCCGGGCGTGGCGGTGAAGATCTTCAACGTGGCACGCCACGACAAGAACGAGATCCTGACCCAGGTGTTCCGCTCCAAGGGGATACTGGTGGGCTCCTCCACCATGAACAACGTCATGATGCCCAAGGTGGCTGGCATGCTCGAAGAGATTACCGGCCTGCGTTTTCGCAACAAGCGCGCCGCCGCTTTCGGCAGCTACGGCTGGACCGGCGGCGCGGTGGATCGCATCCAGACCCGGCTGATGGACGCGGGCTTTGACATCAGCCTCTCCCTCAAGGCCAAGTGGCGCCCGGATGGTTCGGCGCTGGCCGAGTGCCGCGATCACGGTCGCCAGCTCGCCCGTCAGTGGGCACTGCATCCGCTTGAGACATCCCGCCCGATCACCACAACCCAGACGGCGGTGACGCCTGCCCCGGTGATCGCCAAGGCGCCGCAAGCCGCACCGGCCGCCGGTGAATGGGACGACGACCAGCCCATGCTCTGCACCGTCTGCCAGTGGATCTATGACCCGGATCTCGGCGAGCCGGATCAGTTGGTGGCACCTGGCACCCCCTGGGCCCAGGTACCTGACAGCTTCCTCTGCCCGGGCTGCGGCATCGGCAAGGAGGTATTTGAACCCTGTGGGGCGGAGGCCTGTGTATGAATGCAGCAACCCTGAGTGACGCCGGTGCCAGCCGGGAGATCGTGGTGATCGGCAGCGGCTTTGCCGCCCAGCAGCTGGTCAAGAGTTTGCGCAAGCTGGATGGGGAGCAGCCCATCCGTCTCATCACCGCCGACAGCGGTGACGAGTACAACAAGCCGGATCTCAGCCACGTGGTGAGCCGGGGCTGCGCCGCCGCCGCCATGACCCGCCAGAGCGGCAGCGACTTTGCCGAGCAGCAGCGCGTCACGCTGCTGCCCCACTGCCCGGTACTGGGCATAGATCCCGCCCGGCGGGTGGTGCTGACCGGACAGGGAGAGTTCCCTTACGGCCAGCTGGTGCTGGCCACCGGTGCCAGCGCGGCGCGACCCGACCTGCCGGGCAGCGAGCATCTGGTCACCCTCAACAGCCAGCAGGAGTATGCCGCCGCCGAGGGAGCAATCCAGCATGCCCGCAGCATCCTGGTACTGGGGGCCGGCCTCATTGGCTGCGAGCTGGCGATGGACATGGCGAGCGATGGCCGCGAGGTCACCCTGCTGGATCTGGCCGACAGCCCGCTCAGTACCCTGCTGCCCGCCACTCTGACCCAGCCGCTGCAACAGGCGCTGCGCTGCCAGGGCGTCACTCTGCAGCTCGGGCTGGGCATCGCCAGGATAGACGCCCAGCCCGGCGATGGCTGGCGCGTCACCCTGACCGATGGCCGCGTCAGCGAACAGGATCTGGTGATCGCCGCGATTGGCCTTAGGCCGAACCTGACCCTGGCCCGGGGGGCCGGGCTGGAGGTGGAGCGCGGCATCCTGGTCGACGACAGGCTGCAGACCAGCGATCCCCATATCTTCGCACTGGGGGATTGCGTGCAGTGGCGAGGCCAGCTGCTCCCCTTCCTGCAACCCATAGTGCTGGGAGCCAATGCGCTGGCGCGTACCCTGCTCGGCACGCCGACCCCCCTGGCCCTGCCGCCCATGCTGGTGAAGGTGAAGACCCCGCGCTACCCGTTGCAACTGGCGGGCCGCACCCGGGGTGAGGATCTCGCCTGGCAGTGCCGCTGGAACAGCCACGGCATGGTGGCCGAGGCGCACGATGAAGCCGGCGAGCTGTGCGGCTTCGTGGTGGGGGGCGATCAGATGAGCGCCGCCTTCCCGCTGCTGCGTCAGCTGCCCCGTTAACCCCTTTCATTGCACCGGCCGGGTCGACCCGGCCACTCGAGGAGAACTGATATGGCCATGCAACTGATCCCGTCTCACTGGGTGGTGCGTCGTTCCACCCCCTTCTTTACCCGCGAGAATGTGCCCCAGGCCCTGCTCACCCACCACAACACCGCGGCCGGCGTGTTCGGCCAGCTCTGCGTGATGGAGGGGTCCGTGACCTACCACGGTTTTGCCGACGAACAGGCCGAGGAGCCGGAGCTGAGCCTGGTGATCCGGGCCGGGGAGTTTGCCACCAGCCCGCCCCGGTACTGGCACAGGGTCGAGCTGTCGGAGGACGCTCGCTTCAACATCCACTTCTGGGCCGAGCAGGCCGAGTCCGACCAGCCGCTGTTCAACAGCCGCAAAGGATGAGCGCCGGCGGGGGACAATCCTGTGGAATGCCCCCTCTGCCCATGCAGATCAAAACAATCAACTCAGATGTTCGTTATCCTGCCCCCCTTATCCGAATGAGTTCCATGAGGGAGAGGCATGAGCCTGATTGAAGCCATGACCATGGCCGCCGGCCTGGTCTATCTGGTGCTGCTGGCGTGGCAGGCGCGATCCGGTTGGCCGTGGCGCCTCGCCCTGTTGTTCCTGCTCTGGCTGGTGGCGACGGACAGCCTGCTCTGGCTCGCGTTGGGGCTGGTGGTCGTCCCCCTCGCCCTGTGGCACAGATACAGACCGCAACCGGCACTCGGTGAGCTCGGCAGCCAGCCGCTGCGGGCCTGGGCCCGCCATCTGCTGCTGCTCTGCTGGGGGCTGGTGGCGGTGCAATATGGTCTGCATGTCTGGCAGCTGGGTCAGGGGACGAGTCCCTGGTTGGTGCGCCCGGACGTGGTGGACGGCTTCCTGCCCATCGCCGGCGGGCTCGGGCTGCGGGCCTGGATTGGGCAGGGGCTGGTGGATCCGCACCATCCGGCGGCCACTATTACGGTGCTGGTGCTCAGTCTGTCGGCCCTGCTGCTGGGGCGGGCGTTTTGCGCCTGGTTCTGCCCCCTGGGGGTGGTGGGGGAGTGGCTGCACGGCCTGCGCAACCGCCTGCTGCCGGGGGAGTGGACGCCGCCGCGCTGGCTGGATTGGCTGCTGCGGGCCCAGAAATTCCTGGTGCTCGGCTTTTTGCTCTTCATCATATTGCTGGCGGTGCCCGCCGCAGCCCTGCCCGGCTATCTCGCCAGCCCTTACCATCAGGCCGCAGACATGAAGATGGGGGCCTTCTTCTTCAACCTGTCCCTGGTCTCCGGCCTCTGCCTTGGCTGGGTGCTGCTGCTCACCGCTACCTTCCGCCAGGGCTTCTGCCGTTATCTCTGTCCCTATGGCGCCTGGCTCGCTCTGCTCGGTCTGCTGACGCCCCTGCGCATTCGCCGTGACCCGGTCCGCTGCCTGCGAAGTTCCGGCCACGACTGCGACAAGTGCAGCCGGGCCTGCCCGTCACGCATCCAGGTGCACCAGCTCATCACGGTGCGAAGCCTGGAGTGCACCAGTTGTCTGAGCTGCGTCGCCGCCTGCCCCAGGCGGGCCGATGCACTGCACCTTGGCACACCACACCGCCGGCTCAGCCCCCGGTGGTTGCTGGGGCTGCTCTGCCTGTTGCTGCTGGTGTTGCCGCTGCTCTCCTACGGCCTGCTGGATATCTGGGTCAGCCAGACACCGCTGGCCGACCGTCATGACTTGCTGCAGAGGCTGCCCTGGCTGAATCATTGAGCCATCGGCCAGGGAGAGTGCGCGTCAGGGGACGCGAGTCGGGGTGTATAAAAATCCCCCGTCAAACTGTTAGCGCCATCCCAAATTGCTCATGTTGCAATTGATCATATACAAGGGCTCACCATAATGGACCCTGTTAATGGGCGTTGTTAATTCCAACCAGATGAGCAACAACATGCATATCAAGGTCAGCTATCCCAAGTGGTTTACCCTGGACCATAAAATCGCGTTCTTCTTCCCGCTGTAATATCCCCCGCGGTGCTTGTGCATTTATCTGGATGCAACGAGTCCGTCTGAATACCTAATCTGAAATAATCTGCACCTTCATTCACCTTGTTTATTGGCGAGGCGATGTCGTGCACCCGATCTCATTATTTGCTACCTGCCAACTGCTTATTGATGGCGGGTGATGAGATTCATCCTGAATATTTAAAGCAAGGGTGTCTATCCATGGAAAACTTCAAGCATCTTCCCGAACCGTTCCGCATTCGTGTCATCGAGCCGGTCAAGCGTACCACCCGTGCCTACCGGGAGGAGGCCATCGTCCGGGCGGGCATGAACCCCTTCCTGCTGGACAGTGAAGACGTCTTCATCGACCTGCTGACCGACAGTGGCACCGGCGCCATCACCCAGGACATGCAGGCTGCCATGCTGCGCGGCGACGAGGCCTACAGCGGCAGCCGCAGCTACTACGCCCTGCAGCGGGCGGTGCAGGAGATCTTCGGTTATTCCCTTACCATCCCGACCCACCAGGGACGCGGTGCCGAGCAGATCTACATCCCGGTGCTGATCAAGAAGCGGGAGCAGGAGAAGGGGCTGGATCGCAAGAAGATGGTGGCACTCTCCAACTACTTCTTTGACACCACCCAGGGTCACACCCAGATCAACTGCTGCGTGGCGAAGAACGTCTACACCAAGGAGGCGTTCGACACCTCGGTCACCGCCGACTTCAAGGGCAACTTCGATCTGGTCAAGCTGGAGGAGGCCATCCTGGAGGCGGGTCCCGCCAACGTGCCCTACATCGTCAGCACCATCACCTGCAACTCCGCCGGTGGCCAGCCGGTCTCCATCGCCAACCTGAAGGCGGTGTACGCCATCGCCCGCAAGTACGACATTCCGGTCATCATGGACTCGGCCCGCTTCGCCGAGAACGCCTACTTCATCCAGCAGCGCGAGCCCGGCTACGCCGACTGGAGCATAGAGGCGATCACCCTGGAGTCCTACAAGTACGCCGACGGCCTTGCCATGTCGGCGAAGAAGGATGCCATGGTGCAGATGGGGGGGCTGCTCTGCTTCAAGGACGACAGCATGCTGGACGTCTACACCGAGTGCCGCACCCTGTGCGTGGTGCAGGAGGGCTTCCCGACCTACGGCGGTCTGGAGGGCGGCGCCATGGAACGGCTCGCGGTGGGCTTGCGGGACGGCATGCGCCAGGACTGGCTGGCCTATCGCATCGGTCAGGTGCAGTACCTGGTGGATGGTCTCGAGGCCATCGGCGTGGTGTGTCAGCAGGCGGGCGGCCACGCGGCCTTCGTGGATGCGGGCAAGCTGCTGCCCCATATCCCGGCGGATCAGTTCCCGGCCCACGCCCTGGCGTGCGAGCTCTACAAGGTGGCGGGCATCCGGGCGGTTGAGATTGGCTCCTTGCTGCTGGGACGGGATCCCGCCACCGGCAAACAGCACCCCTGCCCGGCGGAGCTGCTGCGTCTCACCATACCGCGTGCCACCTATACCCAGACCCACATGGACTTCGTCATCGAGGCCTTCGGCGAGGTGAAGAAGAACGCCAGGAACGTGAAGGGGCTCGACTTCATTTATGAGCCGGCGGTACTGCGCCATTTCACCGCCAGACTGAAAGAGGTCGACAATAACAAGCAAGCGACCAGCAACAAGAATGAAAAATTAATAGAAGCATAACGAGTCAGGGGCACTTTATCGGGTGCCCCTTTTTTTTCGCAGCTCTGTGAAATTTCGGGAGTGACAACACATGACATCGAAACCATCCGTGACGGGAGGGGCCTGCATTATTGCCAGCGTCTGTGTCGGCGCCGGCATGCTGGGATTGCCGAGTGCGGGGGCGGGCGCCTGGACCAGCTGGTCATCGCTGGCCATTATTCTCATCATGATCATCATGATCATCATGACGGTCTCCGGCTGGATGTTGCTGGAAGCCTTCAAGCCCTATGAATTGACCGCCTCTTTTAATTCGGTGACCAAGGATCTGCTCGGTCACAAAATAAATGTCTTCAACAATCTGACTGTCTATTTCGTCGGTGGCATTCTGCTGTACGCCTATATCACCTCCTCGGGTCTGATCCTGAGCGGCCTGCTCGGCATCAATAGCCAGTTCGCCTCCGTGCTGTTCGTGCTGGTGTTCTCCTGCTTCGTCTGGCATTCGACCCGGGCGGTGGATCGCATCTCCGTGGTGCTGATCGCCTTTATGGTGCTGAGCTTCGTGTTCGGGGTATCGGGCCTTGCCGCCAACATAGACGCGACCAGGCTGTTCCACTCCCTCACCGAGGAGCTGGGTCAGGCACCCTATGCCCTGGCCATGTTGCCGGTGGCGCTGACGTCCTTCGGCTACCACCACTCGGTGGCGTCGATGCGGGCCTATTACGGCGAGGAGCAGAAGGCCAAGCAGGCGATCCTGGGGGGCACCCTGATAGCCCTGGCACTCTACCTGCTGTGGCTGCTGAGCATCTTCGGCAACCTGCCCCGCAGTGCCTTCGGCCCCGTTATCGCCAAGGGGGGCGACGTCGATGTGCTGCTCGGGGCGCTGGCCTCGGTGATCGAATCCAAGCGGGTATCCAACGCCATCAACCTCTTCTCCATGGCGGCCATCCTCTCCTCCTTCATTGGGGTCGGGCTCGGGGTATTCGACTATCTGGCGGATCTGTTCAAGTTCGACAACAGCCGCGCCGGCCGTGCCAAGTCCTGGGGTGTGACCTTCCTGCCACCGCTGCTGCTCTCCTTGCTGTTCCCCTTCGGTTTCGTGGTGGCCATCGGTTATGCCGGGGCCGCGGCGACCGTCTGGGCCTGCATCATTCCTGCCCTGCTGGCGAAGAAGTCCCGGGAGCTGGCGCCACAAGGGGGCGGTTTCAAGGCGCCCGGCGGCCAGCCCATGGTGGTGGCCGTCATCGTCTTCGGGGTGCTGACGGCCGTCTTCCATCTGATGGCGATGGCGGGCATGTTGCCCATCTATACGGGATAACCTGGATCCTCCGGGAAACCGACACGGGGCGCCTGCGGGCGCCCTTGTCGTGTCCGGGGCCTGAGACGCCCCGAACTTGGGGTTAACGGCCGGACATCGCCCCCATTTCCCGTCAATTCGCCCCCGGATTTGATACCTGAGGGGGAGCAGGGTAAAGTCACACCCCCAACATGGCCGCCCTGCTGCCATGTTGGGATCGGTAGCTAGCCTCAGCCACGTCTTGCCTCGCTGACGCAGAAGCAAGCGGCTGGGCGTCGATAGCACAGCTTCTGCCGCAGATGCAGCAGCAAGCGGCTGGGCGTCGATAGCACAGCTTCTGCCGCAGATGCAGCAGCAAGCGGCCAGGGCGTCGATAGCACAGCTTCTGCCGCCGATGCAGCAGCAAGCGGCTGGGCGTCGATAGCACAGCTTCTGCCGCCGATGCAGCAGCAAGCGGCTAGGCACCGATAGCACAGATGAGCGCGATCTTACGATGACAACCGGCGTAGCAGATGCAACGGTCCGCGGTCGCGACCAGATCAACAATCGTCTTTGGGGAAGTAAATGGAACATAAACCATCGTTGGTGGGCGGGGCATGCATCATTGCCGGCGTCTGTGTGGGGGCTGGCATGCTGGGCCTGCCGAGTGCGGGCGCGGGGGCCTGGAGCCTCTGGTCCATGCTCGCGGTGGCGTTGACCATGGTGGTGATGACGATCTCTGGCTGGATGCTGCTCGAATCCTACAAGGGTTATCCGCTGCGCGTCTCCTTCGATACCGTTACCCGGGATCTGCTGGGGGAGAAGGTCAATGCCCTCAACAATCTCAGCGTCTATTTCGTCGGCGGCATCCTGCTCTACGCCTACATCACCTCGGCCGGTCTCATCATAGATGGCATGACGGGGATGGGCAGCCACTGGTCCTCGGTGCTGTTCACCCTGGTCTTCTCGGTGCTGGTGTGGCACTCCACCCGGGCGGTAGACCGCATCTCGGTGCTGCTGGTGATCCTGATGGGATTGAGCTTTGTTTTTGGCATCTCCGGCCTGTCGATGAATATTCGCCTCGACCTGCTGCTCGATCGAGTCGGCAGTGAGACCCACTACGCCCAATATGCCCTGGTGATGCTGCCGGTGGCGCTCACCTCGTTCGGCTATCACCACTCGGTGTCGTCCATGCGGGCCTACTATGGCGAGGAGCGCCGCGCCAGCCGCGCCATCCTGGGGGGGACCGTCATCGCCCTGACCTTCTACCTCATCTGGCTGGCCAGCGTGTTCGGCAACCTGCCGCGCAGCGAGTTCGGCCCGGTGATCGCAGAGGGGGGCAATGTGGATGCCCTGCTCAAGGCCCTGGGCTCGGTGATCGAATCCCAGGCGGTGGCCAATGCCCTCAACGCCTTCTCCATGGCGGCCATTCTCTCCTCCTTCATCGGGGTTGGCCTGGGGGTGTTCGACTACCTGGCGGATCTGTTCAAGTTCGACAACAGCCGGGCCGGTCGCGCCAAGTCCTGGGGCGTCACCTTCCTGCCGCCTCTGGTACTCTCCTTGTTGTTCCCGTTCGGCTTCCTGATGGCCATCGGCTATGCGGGCGCAGTGGCCACCCTGTGGACCTGCATCATACCGCCCCTGCTGGCCTGGAAGGTGCGCAAGGCGGCGCGTAATGGCAACCAGGGCGAGGGCTTCCGTGCGCCCGGCGGTATCTTGATGATCGTCTTGGTGATCCTGTTCGGCGTGCTGACCGCCGCCTTCCATCTGCTCAACATGGCGGGGTTGCTGCCCGCCTACAAGGGCTGACAAGCCCGCTGATGCAGCGAAAAACGGCGCCCTCGGGCGCCGTTCTCTTTTGGGCGTCACGGGCAGACGGGATGGACACTTCGCCCGCCATCGAAGCGTTGTCCCGGCCATGGCTGTACTCTGCGGACTCGAGTCACCAAGGGAAGGTGCGAACAAGTCCCTGATATGAGATCATGTTTGTCATCTGGAGCCATGGAACAGGGTTCATCATGAGTC